>JACMMM010000735.1 GCA_014379065.1 Saprospiraceae bacterium | reverse complement strand
CACGCGCGAAGAGGTGCTCGTTCGCGCAGTATCTGTCAAGCTCCCGAGGGTGGGAAGCGTCGAAAAGATTGACCTTCAATCAATAGAAGGCTATTGGTGGCTCACGCTCGAAAGCCGCCATTCGGAAGACATGGAGCAATCCGTGTTCGTGGCCCTACGGCTCAAGCCCGACAAGGACGGCAATTATTTCGCCGACTCTTACTGGACGGCCTGCACGGGCGAAGGCTGTGGAGGCTGCGATTTTAAACTCCAAATGGACGGCTGTTTTTGCCGCTTCGACAAACCCGGCGAACCCGGCACCCCCGGAGCCTGCTACCAAACCACCAGCGATGAGCCGCTTTTGGTCAAGGTGCCACTCAAATCGGTCCGAGAATAATTTCCTAATATCTCAATATCCTAATATCCCCACCCAACCATGCAGAAACCTATGCCAGAAATAAAAATCCTCGCCTCCGTCGAACTCGGCAATCCCGCTGCGCATTGTGCGCATTTCGGCATTTGTTCAATAGCAGTTTTATCGCCAAAGCATTGGGCCATATTTAAGCCCCGCCATGTTCGGCATGTAAAAGCCATGCTGTCGGTCACTACCGCTGGATGTCTGCGGTTTGAATTCCCATTGGAGGGCATGCGGTCTGATACGCGTGCCCAGTTTTTTCCGCCGGAGGGGTTTCGGGTGGATTCGGCTAGTGTGTTGCCTCGTGTCTTGGCCACCGCACTCCGGCTTCCGAGAGGCATGGAAACCGTACCCGGCAGGTACGCTTTTAGGTTGTTTCCTGATGGATTGGTGCTTGAATTATTGCTTTCAATGACCAAGCCTGTTTTGGCCGCATGAAGATTGATGGGCAATCGTATAGTGATTAGTTTAGGGTTAAATTCTGATGTTTTTGATTGATGATTGACGATTACATGAGTGTTGATTGTTGATGTTTTTGATTGATGATTGTTTGATTTTTAATGTTAAAAAAATTATGAGCCTATGGCAGAAAGTCAAAAGAAAACCACTCCGCAAGAATTGGAGGATCGGCTAATTGAGTTTGCTTCTCGCATCATTGATCTGGCGGAAGCATTGCCCAAAACAGCAGCAGCCAAACATCTTGGGGGTCAAATTTTACGTTCGGGTACCTCGCCTGCTCTCAATTACGGTGAAGCACAGTCTGCAGAATCACGGGAGGATTTTATCCATAAAATGAAAATCTGTCTCAAAGAACTCCGGGAGACGTTGATTTGCCTAAAGTTGATTTCCAAGCGCACTTGGTTTGCAACGGGCAAACTAACACCGATCCTCGCTGAAAACAATGAACTTGTATCCATTTTTGTCGCAAGTACCAAAACTGCCATTGGAAAATCAAAATAATCGTCCCTCGCACATTTCCATCAACAATCAACACTCATGTAATCGTCAATCATCAATCAAAAAAATCAACAATCAAAACATTCCAACATTCATGTGGATGACCAAAGAAAAACCCGCTTTGCGCTTTCCCAAACCCCGTCATACATTCGCAACCGATAAAATGTGGTCAATGTGATCTCGCCTTCGCTAAAGCTATGGCGGGTAAAAACGTGGTCAATGTGACCAATCCAGCGCATTGACCACATTTTTATCCGCCATATCTTTAGCGAAGGCGAGATAACACCACATTTAAAAAAGTATGCAAGACAAAATCCTAGTAGTCGGCGCAGGCGGCCAAATTGGCGCTGTACTCACCGACGCGCTCCGCGAGGCTCACGGCACTGACAATGTAATCGCCACCGACCTACGCCCCTTAGAAAACCAAAGCGGCCCTTTTGAAATCCTGGATGCCCTGGACGGCAATGCGCTTACAGAACTGGTAAAAAAATACCGCGCTACCCAGATTTATCACCTCGCCGCCATCCTCTCTGCCACCGGCGAAAAGAACCCAATGTGGGCCTGGGATGTGAATATGCGCAGCCTGTTCAACGTATTGGAAGTCAGCCGAGAACAACAATTGTCAAAGGTATATTTCCCTTCTTCCATTGCTGTTTTTGGCCTACAAGCCGCGCCTGCCATGACGCCACAATACTCCGTTTTGATTCCAGAAACGGTCTACGGCATCAGCAAGGTGGCGGGTGAAAACTGGGCGAATTATTATTACCGCCGTTATGGGCTGGATGTGCGCTCGTTGCGCTACCCCGGTATCATTGGCTACCAAAGTATGCCCGGCGGCGGCACCACGGATTATGCGGTGGACATATACCATTATGCCGTACAGGACAAACCCTACGAGTGCTTCCTCCGAGCCGATACGCCCCTGCCGATGCTTTACATGCCCGATGCCATCCGTGCCACGCTCCAACTGATGGAGGCTCCGGCCAACAGTCTTTCGGTGCGCACGAGTTACAACTTGGCGGGCATGACTTTCAATCCGGGCGAGATCACTGCCAGCATTCAAAAGGAAGTCCCGGATTTCAAAGTCACTTACAAGCCTGATTTCCGTCAGGCCATTGCGGATTCCTGGCCGGCTTCGATTGATGATTCGGCGGCACGCAAAGACTGGGGCTGGAAACCGGAATTTGACCTGGATGCAATGACACGGGATATGCTGTTGCATCTGAGGGAGCAATATAGCGTTTAGTGAAAGACCGCTTGCACACACTACCTATTTCCGCTTGCAGCCCTTACCATCCCCGTAGTGCATTTGCCAGCCGTCCTTGACATAGATGTCGCTGAGCGCACTGGCGCTCATGGTGGCCTCAAATACCTTCCCTTCGTTTCCCAACAGGAAAGCAAAACCGATGGACTTGACGATCCGACCTTCCTCGGTTTCTTCAAATTTTTGCGTAATGATTGAGAGCAAATCTTCCGTGCCCACGGGCGAGCATTTCAGATAGTGGATGCCAGTGGAAATGGGTTCGCCCGCCGGAGCCGGAATGACGCAATCGCGCATAAGCCGCCACTTCAACTCCGGGTAGTTGGACTTCGTCAGCCTGATGTCCAGGTACACCTTGGCTTGACTGTTCCTGCAAGTGGACCAGCGAATGCTGCCGGAAGTGTATGGTTTCGTTGCGGAAAAACCAACGCAGATCGCGCAGGGATCAACGCTTTGCGGCTTGGCTTCTTCAAACTGGATCGGGCGGTCGGTGGTCGGGTACACCTTCGAGTCGCGTTTTATGACGTTGCAGCTGAGCAAAAGAGCGGCAATGGGGAGACCGATAAGGTAGCATGGCTTCATCGTGTGATTTTTTAATTTACGGATAAAGCCAAACGTACTACATTTCGTCGTTTTTCAAAACAAAACGAATGTGCCATGACAAAGAAAGCAGCGTTCTGGGTCTTTTTTCTGTTTTGTGCCAATGCTTTGCATGCTCAGGACAAACACTTGCTCGACAGCCTTTATCGAGCATTCCACGCCGAGCGCGATGCGGTAAAAAAAATTGACCTGCTCTACGATATCGCCAACGAACGGGATGAAGGGGGTAATCCTGATGACGGCTTCCGATATGCCGACAGCCTTGAAATGTTATCCAAGGCTGCCCGCTACCCCAAAGGGCTTGCCAGATCCTACGATATGCGCGGTTGGGCCCTTGGGCAGAAGGGGGAATTTGCTGCCTCGCTCCCATATTTTCACCAACAACTGGCTATATTTATTGAAATAAAGGACTTGGAAGGCCAAGGGCGAGCACTTAACAACATTGGCAGCACTTGGCACGATATGGAAATCAACGACTCGGCCATTGTCTATTACTTGCGCAGCCTGGACATCAAGGAACACATGGGCAAAATGGGCGACGTAGCTGCTGGCCTGGCAAACATCGCGAACATTTACAGCGACATGGATGCCCACGACAAGGCCATCGAGATGCTGCAACGCGCCCTGCGCATCCGCCGCGAACTAGGCGAAGAAAAGCGTACCATGTTTACCCTCAACAATTTGGCGGTTGCTTACGGCTATAAAGGCGATTTTGAAAAATCAATTGCCTACGCCGATACGGGTATTGCGGTAGCCTTGAAATACAACAATAAAATGGTGGCGGGGGTCATCTGTGGGGGCATGAGCCATGTACTGAACGATCGAAAACGCTACGCAGAAAGCATCTCCTGGTGTGAGCGATCTATGGCATACTTAACTGAGGTCAACCGGGAAGCAAACATGGTGTATCCACTGGTTAATATGGCTACTGCCTACATCGGCCTCAGCCAATTCGCCAAAGGATTGGAAGTGAATCAGCGCGGATGGGAAATCATGCAGAAACTGAAATTACAAGAGCCCCTGGATGATTATCATAAAAATTTCGCCAGTGCTTATGCCGGATTGGGCGACTTCGAAAATGCCTATAAGTGGCACAAAATATATTTTACCCGAATAGACACCACCACTAAAAAAGACAATCTCGGCAAGATTGCCAACATTGAAGCCAAGTATAATCTGGCGAAAAAAGACCAAGAGATCAGCAAACAACATGCTGAAAATTTTCGCCAGCGCGTGGCCCTTATATCTTTGCTGGCTTCGCTCCTTGCGGCAATTGTGTTAGGCTATCTTTTCTATAACCGCTACCGCCTGCGCAAAAAAACTGAACTCGACGCTGCCATAATCCGCGAACAAAAACTGGGGCTGAATGCCGTCATTGAAGCCCAGGAAGCCGAACGCAAACGCATCGCCCGCGACTTGCACGACGGCATCGCACAGGAATTGGTGGCGCTCAAACTGGGCTTTGATGCTCTCGGCAGAAGAGTCAGCAAAATCGCCCCCGAGGAATCTCCTCGTATTGCCGAACTGGGCGAACAACTTAATTCCTCCTGTACCGAAGTCCGCAGCATCGCCCATGTGATGTCGCCACCCGTACTGGAACAGCAGGGTCTTGCACCAAGCCTCGAACTGCTGCTCCGCCACACGCTGACACACGCAGGGCTGGAAACCAAATTCAATGCCCACGACCTGCCGCTGCAGCTGGATGAAAAAACAGAGATCGGGCTTTATCGCATTACGCAGGAACTGTTGAACAATGTGGTGAAGCATGCCCGCGCCGCCAAAGTGATGATTGAACTTTACGCTGCTGGATCCGACCTGGTGCTTCGTGTAGAAGACGACGGCACAGGCTTCGATTTTGAAGCGGCCCGCTCTCGCGGCACGATGGGCGTACTGAACATCCTGAGTCGGGTGAGCACACTTGGCGGGGAGTTTTTTTCAGAAAACAAATTGCCGCATGGAACGATATCGCAGGTGCGTGTGCCAGTATAAGCGAATTGCGTCTGCACAAGCCTTCGCTTAAATGTAAATTTGTTACATCAAAACAAGTAACAATGTCATTTCGGAAATCAATTCTTATTCAAACTATCCTTGCCATCACACTTTGGGGCTTTTGCCTCGATGTTTTATTAGCGCAGGATAAGCTCCTGCTTGACAGCCTCTATCGCTCCTTTCATGCCGAGCGCGATGCGGTGAAAAAGATTGATTTGCTCTACAAGATCGCCAAAGAACAGAATAACACGGCCAATCCCGATAACGGCTTTCGGTATGCGGACAGCCTCCAAATGCTTTCAAAGGCCGCCCGTTACCAAAAAGGATTGGCAAGGGCCTACGATATGCGCGGCTGGGCTTACAGGCAGAAGGGTGAGTTTGCTGCTTCTCTTCCCATTTTTCACCAGCAATTGGTCATTTATACAAAGCTGAACGACCTGCAAGGGCAAGGCCACGCGCTCAACAACATCGGCATCACCTGGTATGATATGGGGGTCAGCGATTCGGCTATTATCTATATGCTTCGTTGCTTGGACATCAAAGAGCAGCTGGGAAACAAAAGTGACATTGCCACCTCTCTGTCCAATATTGCTAATATTTACAACGATATGGAGGCGTTTGATAAAGCCATCGAGATGCACCATCGCGCACTGCGCATACGCCGGGAATTGGGAGAAGAAAAGGCCAGCATATTCACCCTCAACAACCTGTCAGTTGCCTATAGCGCAAAAGGTGATCTTGAAAAATCCTTTGCTTATGCCGACACGGGCATCGCGGTAGCCTTGAAATACAATAATAAAATGGTGGCAGGGGTCATCTGTGGTGGCATGGGCAATGTGCTGAACAAGCAAAAACGCTATGCCGAAAGTATCCAGTGGTGCGAACGTTCTATGAACTATCTGGCTGAAGCCAATCGCGAATCCAATATGGTATATCCCCTTTGTAATATGGCGAAAGCTTATATTGGACTCGGCCAGTACGCAAAGGGTCTGGAAGTGAACCAGCGTGGTTGGAGCATTATGCAGAAACTGAAATTGCAAGAACCGCTTGATCCCTACCACGAAAATTTCGCCTACGCCTACGTTGGGCTGGGCGACTACGAAAATGCTTATAAGTGGCACAAAATTTATTTCACGCGCATAGATACCGTGACCAAAAATGACAATCTCAGCAAGATTGCCAACATTGAGGCTAAGTACAATTTGGTGAGCAAAGAGCGGGAGATCAGTGAGCAGCGCGCTGAAAACTTCCGCCAGCGCGTAGCCTTGCTTTCTCTGGTGGCAACACTGCTTGCGGCGGCAGTGCTCGGCTATCTTTTCTACAACCGCTTCCGGCTCCGCAAAAAAGCCGAACTCGACGCTGCCATCATCCGCGAACAAAAACTGGGGCTGAATGCCGTCATCGAAGCGCAGGAATCTGAACGCAAGCGCATTGCCCGTGACCTGCACGACGGCATCGCACAGGGACTTGTAGCGCTCAAACTCGGCTTTGATACCCTCGGCAGGAGAGTCGGCAAAATAGCCCCCGAGGAAGCTCCCCGTATTGCTGAATTGGGAGAACAGCTGAATTCTTCCTGCACCGAAGTGCGCAGCATAGCCCATGTTATGTCGCCACCCGCGCTCGAACAACAGGGCCTTGCGCCCAGCCTCGAACTGCTGCTCCGCCACACGCTGGCACATGCTGGATTGGAAACCAAATTCAATGCTCATGACCTGCCGCTGCAGCTGGATGAAAAAACAGAGATCGGGCTTTATCGTATTGCGCAGGAATTGCTCAACAATATCGTGAAACACGCTCGCGCTGCCAAAGTCATGATCGAGTTGTTTCAATCGGAAAATCGGTTGGTGCTCCGTGTAGAGGACGACGGCACCGGCTTCGATTTTGACACCGCCCGCTCACGGGGCACCATGGGTGTACTGAACATATTGAGCCGGGTGAGCACGCTTGGCGGGGAGTTTTTCTCGGAAAGGAAATTGCCGCATGGCACAGTGTCGTTGGTGAAGGTGCCGATTTAATGCAAAAGGCAAAATGTAGGATAGGGCGCTTTTTCTCCAATTGAAGCATACATTTGTTATCAATAACAACAATATGGGAAAAACCTGTGCAGTCATCATTTTGTGGCTTCTTTGCTTTGCCCCTGTTCGAGCTCAATCTCCTTACGCAAACGAGCTTTGGGCGGCCTATAACAATGCCCTTGATTTCACGGCCAAAAAGGAAGCTTTCAGCAAACTGGAAAAATTTTACAGGGCCTACCACCTGGATTCTGCTTTGTTGATTTGCACCCAGTTTAGGGAACTTGCAGTCCAGGCCCAACCTGATTATGTACCTAATGTTGATCTGCGTATTGCAACCATCTGCACCTGGCAATTGGAGTATGTAAAAGCAGCCAATATTTTGTTCCCAATTTTAGAAAAATCTGAACGCGAGCACAATGATATCCTGAGGGCAAATACCTTGTACACCCTTGCCGGCTTGAATAAAGCCCAGGCAAAGTATGATATTGCCCTTCAGCGCGCGTTCGAGGCTGCCAAACTTCACGAGCGGAATCAAAAATGGAAGGAGCTCTGTTTTGACTACAATACGATCGCCAATGTGTATTCAAAACTTCAAAGCGACTCAAGTCTGTATTTTCTGCAAAAAGCAATCAGTATTGCAGAAAAACGGGCCTTGCCAGAGCAGGCACACATACTGAACAACCTTGGTGTGTATTACCACCTGAAAGGCGATCTTAACAAAGCCGTTGAATATTATAAAAAAGCCTCGGTATTTGACCGCCAAACAGATGATCGCTTTGGGCTGTGTTTTACCTTGCTCAATATTGGACACACCTACCGGGCACAGAAAAAATTGGACGAGGCGAAAATCTGGTACGGCGATGCCATGCCTATTTGCGAATCTTGTGGCAATGTGGAGGGCATAGCTAGCATTCAGCTCGGTATGGCGGAAATTTTCGAAAGTTTAGGGGATTACAAATCCGCCTTGGCTGCTCAAAAAGTGATGACTTTGAATGATCAAAAGATTCACGAACAAGCCTATAGCCGTGCTACTCAAACCCTGGAAGCCAAATATGGCTCGGAAAAAACCGCACGCGAACTCGGCGAACAACGAGCCGAAAACTTCCAACAGCGCGTGGCTTTATTTTCCCTCTTGGCCACACTCCTTGCTGGACTGGTGCTGGGCTACCTGTTCTACAATCGCTATCGCTTGCGAAAAAAAGCCGAACTCGATGCAGCCATCATCCGCGAACAAAAACTGGGACTGAGCGCCGTCATCGAAGCCCAGGAGGCCGAACGCAAACGCATAGCCCGCGACCTGCACGACGGCATCGCTCAGGAACTCGTGGCGCTCAAACTCGGCTTTG
>JACMMM010000734.1 GCA_014379065.1 Saprospiraceae bacterium | reverse complement strand
GAACCTTTGGTCATAGTACTTTTACAGAGCGGCTGGCAAGAAAATCAATGGCTGTATTCAAAGCGCCCACAGCACTCCCTGGCTTGGCTGCTGCTACAGACAGCGACCTCCCCAATCCACCCTACACCCCCACGTTTAACTCCTTAAATCTGGATTACATCTCCTCCGACCAGGAGATGGAACCTGAAATTGATGAGTTTTACTACATGCACCCATTTGATGGGTTTGAAAAGAAATCACATTTTGAAAAATTCGTTCCAACGGGAGGTGGTGCTTCAGTGCCCCGCGCCTTTTCCCTTTTTAATGATTTCACGGAATTCAACACTGGAACGAAAGACGTCCCCAACATCATTACCGGTATTGATGGTCACCTTTTTATTGGCTTGGACGGATTGAAGGCGGAGTCCAACATTTCCCTCCTGGTTCAAACCAGCGAAGGCTCTGAAAAAAATGCGGACAAGGATATACCCCTTCTTCAGTGGTCTTATTTGAGGAAGCACAATGACTGGGCAGCGCTTCCCCCCTTGAATATCTTGCTGGACAGTTCGCATTCCTTCACCCGGTCTGGAGCCGTCCAGATTGCTATCCCTGTTGACATTTCAAGCGAGGGCAACACTATTTTGTCGCCCAAGCTGCTTTGGCTGCACGTAATGGCGGTAGAAAGCGTAAGCAGGAGCGCTGCTGCGCTTCCTGACTTGCTCAACCTGCGCACACAAGTGATAGAGGCAAGCCTGCGTCTGGACAAAGGACTTGAGCCCATTCATCTCGCTGCGGGTCAGCCAGCTTCTACTATTTCAAAATTAGAGATCAGCCGCTCGTCGGTAAAGAAAATTGAACAACCTGCCCCAACATTTTGGGGGCGGGAAGCAGAAACTGCGGGGTTGTTTTTTTACCAGCGCATCAGTGAACGGCTGCGCCACCGCGACCGGGCGATAACTGCTTGGGATTATGAGCATTTGCTGTTGGCGAAATTCGCCGATGTGGCAACCGCCAAGTGTATCAACCATACTCAGTACAAGATTGTACCTGCTACAGAGCTAGCCCCGGGTTTCGTGACCATTGCAGTGATACCAGACCTTCGAAAACGGGCCGGCACTTCACTGGACAACCCTCGTTTCCCTAAAGGCGATTTGGACGAAATACGCGACTATTTGAACCTGCACGCCAACTTGTTTCTGAATGAACCCATCGGGGACCACAAATTTCTTCAAGTGGTGAACCCGCAATACGAACATCTGAAGGTTGACATTTCAGTACAATTCAAGCCACGCCTTGACAAAGCATTTTATAAAATGAAACTTTCTGAAGACCTGCGCAATTTCATCGCGCCATGGCTGGGCAATCCCGACGCAGCCCCAGAATTCGGAAGAATCCTGCGCGAAAGCGCCATCGAAAGGTTCGTTGAAGATTTGCATTACATAGATTTTATCCAAAGCATCGCGATTTACAAGGATGGAAGTTTAAACCCATTGCCCAAAATCATTCGCCCTGATGCCGCCCATGGTATTTTGACTACTGTGCCCCAACACACCGTAACCGCCTTATGAACACAAACCAAAAAACATGAGCAACATCATCACTACCATACCTAAAGGTCGCCCTGACCATATTTCGCTGGATTTTGACCTCCTCCGGGCAGAAGGAATCCAGCATTTGGAGAACCTTGCCACTGAAATTTGGACGGATTTCAACGCGCACGACCCTGGTATCACTATACTGGAGTTGCTGTGCTACGCCCTTACCGATCTTGGCTATCGAAGCCGAATGTTACCCATCGCGGATTTGATGGCAAGCAATGACCCTTCGAAGAAGACCTGGTTTGCGGCTACCGAAGTGCTGCCCAATGCGCCTGTGACCGAACGCGATTTTCGCAAATTGCTCATAGACGTGAAAGGCATAAAGAATGCATGGCTGCGCAAGGCTCGGCCTCAAGAAATCGTGATGAAGCTTTACAGGCTCGGCTGGATATTCCCAAGCCAGATGAACGGCCAGTACGCATGGGATGAAGAAAAATTGAGAGCCTTTGCAAAAAGCCAGAACATTCCTTTTCCAGAACAAATAAAGCGTTCAGATGGCACACTAACTAAAGGGTCGGCAGAAGCCATTGCGGCTTATATGCGGTGTATGGACGAGTTCCTGCAAAGCCTCGAATCAAATCCCGACCTGGTCGTATATGCGAACCTGATTAATCAAGTAAACGAAGATATTATGGTTTGGGATGAAGGGTATTTGGAGCAAAAGGCAGTTCTGAATGGCGTCAAAGCCTTGGAGATACTGGAATTAAAGCAATTTTTCTCATCGCTGGACGACCATCTTACTGCAAACCAGGTCAGTGCCTTGGTTACCAATGCTACCTATTACATGCCTTTGTACCAGCCTGGAGGGGCGTTTCCTGACTTGCCAAGCGATTTGGAAGCGCTGGCCGGTAAATTCAGATCATGCAACACAAGTGCCTATGATAATGACGAATTTGATAAAGTTTATGAAAGCTTTCAAGTGAAAAGCCTGAACAAAGAAATTTCGGAGTCGGGTTATACGACAAACCTTGACACTGCTTCGGTTCTTGCTGGTTTGGTAACGCTCTTTACAAGCCCTGAATTTTCAAAATTTGAGTTAAAAGAGGCCGAACTGGGGACTTTCTTTAATGATATAATAAAAACAGACCTTGTAGCGAATGGGTATCTTTTGATTGATCATCCAGAAGAATATTTGACAAAAAAGATCAATGATAATGACGATGATGATCAACCTGCTAAATCAGATGATCCATCAATTATTTTAAACGGCGATCAAATAGCCGCAATCAACACCTACACCAATGACCCTATTCTCAAAAAGAAGATCACGCCAGAAGATAAACAAGTATTGATTGATTTTCTGGATGGCAACGGCGCGAAACACAGTGATAGATACAACCGCCTGCCATTAGTGAACCTTTATCAAAAAGACTTGCCCAAAAAGACTGGGCAATTAATCCCCACCTGGCTTGACATCGAGGAGGCAGGATACGCTCGATGGGCAGAGAGTGCCTCTTTCAGTTTCGAATCCTTCCAGGCGATCGTCAAACAGCGTTTGCCAGAACGCGCCGCATTGAAAGGTCATTGGTCGGCATTGACTACCAAATATATAAAGCCAGGGCCTGAACACGAACTCAACCTGGGGTACATAGCCGTTGGCAACTTCCTCAACCAGGCCTTTGGCATTAATCAAAATGATGTCGCCGTAAGCCAAATTTTGAATGAAAAACCAGGTGGGGATAAAACCTGTGAAACCATGGGTAGCCACCTGTTGAAGCACTTGTGCGAATATGGCCTCAACGGATTAACCCTTGATGCCCAAAAGGCTCACGAGTATTACCCCGATCCAATCCCGCTCAATGGCATCTACCAGATTATCCTCGACCTCGACGACGATATCAACACAGCAAATCCGAAACAGGTGGAGGCCGTTGTAAACCGCGCCATGAAACGCCTGCACGAAAACCGGGCCTTGTGCGAGGATTTCCTGCCACCGCAAGTGGTGGAACAACGTCCCGTGCATTTTTGTATTCATCTGGAGGTATCGCCCGACGCAGACGAACGCAAGGTAATGGCAGAAGTCATTTGGCGCTTTCAGGAGTATCTGACACCCACCCTGCGTTTCCGGGGCTTTAAGGAAATGCACGATTTGGGTATATATTGCGACAATATTTACAACGGCCCTTTGCTCGACAATGGCTTTTTGGACGATCAGGAAGTGGATGCCGCCCAGTTGTTGATTAAATATTATCACTCGGACCTGGTGCGCATCGCCATGGAAACGCCGGGGGTGATCGGGGTGCTTGAACTGAAAGTAAAAGCCACCCCGGAAAGCAAGGTTGCCAATGACGAGGGACTTACATTTGAAGAAAGCCCTGTCTATCCTGTGTATCCTGAAATATCAAGCGGATGGAGGAGCATGCCGCCACCTTTCCTCAAACGCGTTATAGACATTTGTGAATCCTGTTTGTTTGTCACCAAAGGTGCTTTATTACCCATAAAACTGACGGAAGGGGCTCTAGAGGAGCAGCTGGAGTGGCTCAAATTGACCCGGAATTGCGAATTCTGTACAGAACCTGGTGGCCACATACCCGAAAGCGGCATCTATCGTCCTGATTTGAGCGATTATCGGAGCATTCAGTACGACCTTCCAGCCGTTTATACGGTGGGTGATCATCATGTTTTGGACAGTGCCTTGCCATCCAGAAAAGCGAAAGCGCGTCAATTACAAGCTTATTTGGCATTTTTCGATCAAATCCTGGCTGCTTATCTAGCACAGTTGGGTCAAGTAAACAGATTGCTTTCAATTGACCAGGACACAAAAGCAGCTACGCGAATACTTCTCCCATTGTATGAAATACCCGGAGTTCATGAACTGATTGAATATCAAGGCATTTTCACCGCCAAACCTGAAGACTGGATTCTTACGCTGGCGGACATTCCTGATGCAGAACGCAACGCTGTGCGAACGGCCTTGGGCACATTGGCAACTACGACCACCAAGTTCAATGGCTTCTTTGCGTTCCGGCAACAATTGAGCACCTTGCTCGATGCTGCCCAATACACCCTTGCGGCACCGATTTTTTCCAATTATTTTTGGGAAAAATACGCAGCCGACGAAGCCAACAACTACCGAACAGGTCTTCTTGCCGATGCAGAATCCCCCGCACACCGCCAGCAACACCGCAACCTCCTGCTCGATCATTTGCTGGCCCGTTTTGGTGAAAGTTTTGGCGCCTATGTCCACACCTTGCTCGCACCCGATGCAGAGCCGGAAGACAACCCCTGGCGACAAGATTTTGATGGGTATCTGGAAGACAAAGCCCGTTTCTTGCGCGAGGTGGCCATGCTTTCACACGACCGGGGCCGTGGCTACAACTATCGAAAAATGTCGCCCATCACCCACCAGCCCGACGTATGGCTTACGGACAATGTGGCCGGGGTGAAAAAACGTGTCAGCCGTTTGGTAGGCATTGATGACTATTCACAGAAATCACTGATTGCGGAGCCACCTTATCGTTTGGATATTATACAATCCCAATCGCAGCAAGGCACGGCCCAATTCCGTATTGTGTTGAAAAAACGTCTCGAAGCAGCCTTGCCAGACGACAACCCCATTCAAGCAGGGCCACTGATGCACAGCCAGCGCTACACCAGTAAAACCAAAGCCCAGGAAAAAGTCACTGAACTTTACAAGAATATTTGGAAAAAAGAACTTTTCAAGACAGAAGCCATAGATAGCACCCAGAACAAGTGGGTCGTGAAATTCACGCTGCCGGATAACCAGCTTATCAGCGACCCAATAGGCGAAGAAGAGGCCAAGGGCTTGCTGTTGCTGATCAAGGATTTGGTGCAGCCTGGCAAGGACGAAGTAGAAGGTTTTCACCTTGTTGAGCACATTCTGCTCCGACCCAATGATCCCAAGGATATTCTGTTGCAGATTCCGCTGGGTTGCGACCCAAAAGAAACACCCTACGACCCTTACTCTTTTTGGATCACCGTGGTGTTGCCGGATTGGACTTCCCGGTTCAAACACGCTGATTTCCGTTATTTTTTCGAGCAAACCTTCCGCGCTGAAACACCTTCTCACATCGCTATCCGCTTCTGCTGGGTTGACCTTCAGACGATGTACCTCTTTGAAGATGCGTTCCGCAAATGGCTGATTGAAAAAGCAAAATGCACACCAAGCGAGTGCCACGTCACCGACGCGGCCAATACCTTGATTCATCTACTCAACACTATGCCTTGCACCTGCCATTGTGTGCATGATGTGCCAGAAGATATGTGCGACGAATGCGGGACGCCCAATGCGCATCATGGAGTGCGCTAGGATTGAATTTAAAACACCATTCAACAAGACCATCCTATGGAAGAACAGATAGCCCTACTCGAACAAGCGGTCGCCGAATTGCAGCAGAAAGTTGCGCAGTTCGACGCTGTAGCTTTTGCTGCCGAAGTACGTTTTGAATTGGTATTGTGGCAAGAAAAAACCGAAGGCTTGATTCGCAACCTCGAGCTCCAATTGCTGGATACCATCAAAAGAATTGATGGCTTGGATGCCCTGCTCAAAAAGGCCGATGAATTGCTGAAAAAATTAGAAAGCGCCCTCGACGGGCTTGATCCAGAAAAGATAAAGCAAGCGGTTTTGGCAGAGCTGGCGGGTTGGCGCGCTCAAACGGATGGGCGCTTGACCGCGGTAGAAGACCGCGTGACAAAGCTGGAGGAGGAAATCAAAAAACTATCACCTGAGAAGATCGTCGAAAAGGTACTCGAATCCATTCAAGCATGGAGAGACAAAGTAGATGCCGATCTGCTTGAGCACAAAACGAGACTGGACAAATTGGCTACTGACTGCGCCAACTGTAAAACCCAGTTAGATAAGGCCATTGCTGACCTGAATGAGGAAATCAAGAAACTCAAGGACGCCGATAAAACACATGACAACCATTTTGAAAAACTAGAAGGCGATCTAGATAAACTAGCCCTAAGAATTGAAGAGGTTGCAAAAAGCAAAATTGATCCAGCCTTGATTCAGGCAGAAGTTGAAAAGTTGATCAATGCATGGAAAATAACCGTTGAAACACGGTTGACTGACTTAGAGAAGCTCAACGCGATCATCGATGGCCTTAAAAAGCAGATTCACGAACTGCCAAAGATATTCAGTGCGGAAGAAATCAAGCAGTTGATCACTGCTGAATTGACTGTTTTAGAAACCAAGTTGACAGGGGAAATTGGCGACCTAAAAACGGAAATTGACAATCTAAAAGCCCGGGTTTTAGTGCTGGAAGGGAAGGTAGACCCAGATATAAATCAGATTGTCATTCTGGTTATCAAAGAGTTAGAGTCCTGGCAGAATGAAATTGATGGACGAGTCTCAACATTAGAAGGCTATAGGCGGCTTGATCGCCAAGACATTGACACGCTGATAAAAGGGCTCAGTGACTTGGCTGCCAAGGTAGATGCCCTCATCATTTTGACCCAGACCGATGTCACCAATCTCATAGAGGCCGCGCTTGAGCCCTGGATTGTAAAAATCGAAACCCTTGAGCAGTTGGTGGCGACATTGGGGACCAATTCTACGACGCAAGGCGAGGACATCGAGGCGTTAAAAACCGCATTAGAGGCGCTTAAACTAATACTTGAAGGACCACTGCCGGCCAATTGGGAAGCACAGGTAAAGCAAATCATCGAGGCGCTGTTGAGCACGATCAAGGCCGATGTGATTCAACTCAAATTGAACAAAGCAACCCTCGAAGCAGCGCTTGAACTCCTCTCAACAACGGTGGGTCAGTTGCAAACAGACTTGACTGCGCTCACTGAAACAGTGGCGAACTTGCCCGTCCCACTTACAGAAGCGGAAATCAATGCGCTCATTGGAATACAGATCGGTGTTCTCCAAACCGATTTAGAAACACAAATTGGCGCGCTAGAACTGCGCATTTTGGCCTTGGAAACCACACAGGCAAATATCCTGGTGCTCATCGAAGGAATTAATGTGAGCATTTCAGCACATACAACCAAGATTGAGCTCCTTAATCAGCTCATTATTGAAGTAAAAACCACGGTACAAAACCTGCCTCCGATACCGTCCACGGCAGAGATCATTGCAATCGTCAACAATACCATTTCAAGTTGGAAACTGGAGATTGAAACTAACATTCAACTGCTGCAAGACTGCTGTGAGGAGGGGAAAGGGAAGATTACAGTGATTGAGCAAGAGATAGAGGACATAAAAAACATACTGAAACAAAGCGATGCAAGTGCTGTGGGTATCCGGCTCGCTCGACGCGGCCTTACCGGCTGGGGAATAGTGGGCGGTTTGGAAATCAAAAGCGACGATACCTGTTCTATCCATCTGTCAAAAGGTAGCGGCATCACGCCCAGGGGTGTACTCACCCATGCCTGTGATGCACTGTATTTTACGCATTACCGCAAATTCGAAAAACCCGCCAACGATCCCGTTTTCAAAAATTATGAACTCTGGGAACTCCTCGTCTGGGAAACACTCGATATCGCACCCGGCGATCCTATTCCCGATGATATCCACCCGCTTACACCCCAAACAGGCGAAGGTTCAGAGACACCCTTGATCGCAGACAAAGCCATCATTTTATTGCCAGGTGAACAACAAAACTACTACCTGCTGATTCGGATTGAAGATCTCGTGGCACTCAGCGGAAAAACGGCTGATCTGCAATACTGCATGGGCAACACTGGCTTTGACCCGGATATGGTCTTCAGCGAGTCTTTCAGTCCGCTTGATGCACTGCCCACCGACAGCGACCTGTACATGGCCTTCAACCCGGTGATGGTCTTGCCAGAAATTCCGCTGTTCCGCTTTGGTTTCCGCCCGCCCGACGAATGCGATCCAGAGGAACTGGACGACCCGAACTTCCCGATGATTTGCAGCCTCGACCATTTGTACGACACTTGGCTGCCCATAATCCAGGATGCATTCAAACAAGTGGATCGTTGGGTAAAAAAAGTGATGGAGCAGTACCACGAACTGTTGTTCCCGCAATTGGACAAGGATGTTTTTGAAGGGAAGTTGGAACTTTTGTTTGAAAAATGGGCGGCATTTACCCATTACAACAAACATGCGCTGC
Organism: Saprospiraceae bacterium; assembly: GCA_014379065.1. Classification (GTDB taxonomy): domain Bacteria; phylum Bacteroidota; class Bacteroidia; order Chitinophagales; family Saprospiraceae; genus M3007. Next base: position 409 of record JACMMM010000734.1, on the reverse strand, counting down.
CCAACAAGGCTCGAAAATTCTATGTCCAATATTTCTACGATTGGGCGCGGGATTTGATCGCAGGTTATCACGAATTGCGTTCCGAGTTGCAGATTTTGATGGCAGAATTATGCCTGTGCCGTCCAGACCTGCTCTTAGAACAACGTCCATGGCTCATGCTCGGCGTGGCAGTTCGGCCCGACCAAGACGGATTAGCCGCCCCACTCCGCGACGCCTTCCACCAGTCACCGATTTTTAATGGCAACTTTGTTCGCCTTGAAACCTGCCGACTTTACTATCGCCGCCAGTTTGAGATGATCGAAGGATTTTATCTTCCCGGTTACCAAGATGACTTGACCCTACCCTGCTGGTGCCATCACGAAGATGACGGATGGGAACCCGATTTCAGCCGACTGCGCATCACACCGAG
>JACMMM010000733.1 GCA_014379065.1 Saprospiraceae bacterium | reverse complement strand
GTAAATGATGTAACTGATCCCGAATTCTGTTCTGCGAATTCGTCCTTCAAAGGAAAATGGGTTTTTGAACATGATAAAAGATGTTTTCGGTTAAAAAATTTGAATTTTAGGCATCTTGTCGAGATTATCAACAAGAGGTTGGGCAAATGTAGAAGTGCGCTTTTGAATTATTAGAATAAATAGGTAAAAAATTTTGATTCTCCCTAGTATTATAAGGATATAAGCCCAAAATAGGCATTAAATAAGGTAGGGTAGATCCCTTGTAAAATTTTCACTTGTGCCGCTTCTTCTTCCCCTTCACCAGCTTCATTTCATTGAGCAGATACCCTGCGCCGGCAAATTTATCCACGATAAAAAGGATGTACCGGGTATCCACCATGATATTCCGGCAAATGGCCGGGTCGTAGTTCAGATCGCTCATGGTGCCCTCCCAAACGCGGTCGAAATTGAGGCCCACCAGGTTGCCGTTTGCGTCGAGCGCGGGCGAACCGGAGTTGCCGCCTGTGGTGTGATTTGTGCCAATACAGGCCACGGGCAAACGCCCATCGGTGGTGGCATACTGGCCGTAATCTTTTGCTTTCCAAAGTTCGATGAGCTTTTGAGGGACATCAAACTCATAATCGCCGGGGATATACTTTTCCATTACGCCGTCAAGGTCGGTCTGGTATTCATATTGCAGCGCATCGCGGGGCGAGAAACCACGGATTTTCCCATAAGTAAGGCGGAGGGTGCTGTTTGCATCTGGAAAGAACTTTTTTTCTTTAAACACCTCCATCTGAGCGGCCATGTACTGGCGTTGGAGCAGGTTGATTTTCGGTTGTATTTCCTGAAGTTTGGGCTGCACCTGCGCCGTGTAGTATCCTTGGAGGCGTGCCCAAAGTGCATAGGCGGGATCTTTTTTTAGCGTCTCAACGATTTCCGGAGGCGATTTGGTTGTCAATAGGGCTATGAACTTATCGCGGTTAGCAATGGTGCTGTTTGTGATAATCTTTTTTGACAAAGCGGGGTAACCGCCTGCCTCCTCTGCCATAACCTTTACGTCATTGGCCCCCCATTCTGGTTTGGTGTTTTCAGCAAACATTTCGAGCATGGCAGCCAAAGCTGCCATATCCACTTCGGGGTGGTAATCTTTGAAAAACGCCTCCATGCCCGCTTTTACATTTTCAATTTTGCTGGTAAACAGGGCTTTGTTTTTTTCGTCGTAAGAATCAATCCAAGTGCCCAAATTCGCTGCGGTAGTCAGAATCTCATTGTTGCGCAGGCAGGTTTCCGAATAATAATCACGTGCCAAAACATAAGGCTCGATGTCCTGATAAGATTGGCGGAGGCGGGGCAGGAGATTTTTCCAGCGGGTGCTCCATTCGGGGTTTTGCTGTATGCGCCGCGTGAATTCTGCTTCGTATTCGCGCTTTTTGTCGAGCGCTTTGTAGGTTTTCAGGCCCTGCATTTCGCCGAACCATTTTTTCCAGGAATTGGAGATGCTGGCATAACGGGCCGAATAGGCGATTTTCACTGCCGGGTCTTTGCGCATAAAACCATCTATGATCTTGAGCGAGCGATCGCGGATGGCCACCTTGGCCGGGTCGAGTACTTCGGCTGTTTGGCGCACCCCCGCTTCGGTCAAATATTCATCTGTACGACCTGGGAAGCCATACACCATGCTGAAATCGCCCTCCTCGGCTCCTTCAAGCGAGATGGGCAAGAAGTGCCCAGGGCGGTAGGGCAGGTTGTCTTTTGAATAGGTCGCTGGATGGTTGTCTTTGTCGGCATAGACGCGGAACATCGAGAAATCGCCCGTGTGTCGAGGCCATACCCAGTTGTCGGTGTCTGCGCCGAATTTGCCAATACTGCCCGGCGGAGCGCCCACAAAACGCACATCGGGGAACAACTGAACCACAAACAGAAAGTATTGGTTTCCGTTGTAAAATGGGCGTACTTCGACTTCTTCCCACTTCTCTTTTTTTACTGTGGATCTGAGCATGGCAATATTTTTGTCAATTTGGGATTGGCGGTCTGTCTCGCTCATTCCGTCTGTAACCCCTTGCAAGGCAACAATGGTTACATCTTCCATCCGCATGATAAACTGAACCCAAAGACCAGGGCAAGGGATTTCTTCGCCTCGGTTTTTAGCCCAAAAGCCATCCTCTAAATAATTGTGTTCTAAGGTAGAATGCGTCTGAATTTGATCTACCCCACAATGGTAGTTGGTCAGAAGCAGCCCCTCTGGTGAAATCATCTCTCCAGTGCAACCTCCATGAAACCAACAGATTGCGTCTTTCACACTTGGTTTGGCGGGCGAGTAAATATCGTCGGCGGAAAGTTTGAGGCCGAGCGATTTCATATCCTTTTCGTTCTGTTTTTCGAGCAGAGAGGGCAGCCACATTCCTTGGGCGGAAAGGCCAAGGGCAATGCAAAGGGCAAGGAACAGAGAAAGTAGTTTTTTCATGTGTGGTGGTTAAAGTCGCGAATGTACGCTGTATTAAGATTTCAGTTTTCGGGGCGCAAACACTTTTCGGCGTAGACTTGTTTAGAACCCCTAAACTGGAAGTTTGGCCTCCGCGCCGACCTCCGCTGCGCCCTGTTTTCAATACCTTTGAGGAAATTAATTTTGAGTTATGCTGAAAAAATCCGCGCGTTACCTCCACGAACTGATGGAGACTGAAAGCGCACAACTTGCCAAACTCCACAAAATCGTCCAGGACAGCTTTGATGAAGAAGCGCTTATTTCCCAACGCGTTTCAGAAGAAAACGAGAAAAGACGCCCCACATTTGGCGAGCGTGTTGCTGACCGCGTGGCCGAGTTTGGCGGAAGTTGGCCCTTCATTATCATTTTTTCCTCCATGCTGCTGGGTTGGATTGCGATCAACACCTTCGTGCTCATCAACCACCCTTTCGACCCCTACCCGTATATTTTGCTCAATTTGGTACTCTCTTCCGTCGCCGCGCTACAGGCCCCCGTCATCATGATGAGCCAAAATCGCCAGGGAGTGAAAGACCGCGAAAACGCTGCAAACGACTATGTGATCAATCTAAAATCCGAAATAGAAGTTCGCCACCTCCACGAAAAAATTGACTTGATGATGGAAGAGCAATACCACCATCTCTTTGAAGTGCAGCAGCAGCAACTGAAAATGCTGGAAGAACTGCAAACCGAATTGCGGAAGCTAAAGCCAGAGAGTGGCAAAAAGTGATCATACATTGTAATCTATTAATCGTCAATCAAAATATCCGAAAACTTGATGCCCGATGTATTAAAGAAGCATTAGAACCCTATTTTTGGCATCCACCCAACACCCGGCATTTCGATACCTTTGCCCAGCTAACCTCCTTCGCCGAAGGCTACGGC
>JACMMM010000732.1 GCA_014379065.1 Saprospiraceae bacterium | reverse complement strand
CCGACTCCGTAGCCTTTTGGTCCAGACGGAACGAGGGTGAAAGTTCATAGTTGGAATAGGCCGCCATGAAAGCGGCTTCTTCTCGAAGTGGGGAATTCGTAAAGGTGTTGGAGAAATTCTTAAAATAGAAAGCCGCAAGCAGGTATTGTTTGGTTTTGTAGTGGCATTGGGCGTATTCAAAATAGGCTTTTTCAGCCCGGGCATCGCCGCGCAAGGTGTTGACTACCAGTTCAAAAAGCGTCAGTGCGCGCTGGTAATTTTTCTTCTCGTAGTATTCGAATGCTTTGGTAAGTATCAGCTCACCATTGCCACTCGTACGGGTTCGCTCAAAACTGCTTTTGCAGGAGCTCGCCAAAAAAATAAGGGCAAACAGTAGTGGCCAGCCGGACATTTTTATCATAGGGGCGCAAAGGTAAGGAATGATTGGGAAAATGGACAAAAAAGGTCAAAATTTTGCCTTTAAAATGGTTAGAGCAGCCACTAATTACACAAATTTTCACGAATCAGATGCCCTGTTGGCCATTATTTTAGTGTGAATTAGTGTAATTAGTGGCTGACAAACAGGTACTTAAAATGAATTGAATCAGAAACTACATTAACGACGATGGTTGCTCCAGCGCGGCTTTTTGGGAAAAAATGATTTTGAACAAACGTGATCCCTGCTCCGTTGTTGGCAAAAAATCATTTTAGAACAAACAACATTCCTCGTTCACCCTGTTACCTTTGCATCCGATTTTTCAAAAAGCCACATGAGTTGCCCGCATTCCGCACCGTGTAAAAACGGCTCGCAAATCATGTAAATCTTTTCCAGAACACATGGCAATCAGCGAACAAACCGCCCTTAAATACTCCCTTGAAGAGCATTTTCAGTCCAAAATTGACGCCGACATTCGCATCGAGCCGAAAGATTGGATGCCAGATTCATACCGCAAAACGCTGCTTCGTCAAATCAGCCAACACGCTCATTCTGAAATAGTTGGGATGCTCCCCGAAGGCATTTGGATCACCCGCGCCCCTTCGCTCAAGCGCAAACAAATACTCCTAGCCAAAGTGCAGGATGAAGCCGGGCACGGCCTCTACCTCTATGCCGCTGCCGAAACCCTTGGCATGGCCCGCGACGAGATGTACGAAGAACTGCACTCCGGCAAGGCAAAATATTCCTCCATTTTCAATTACCCTTCCAGCTCTTGGGCCGATGTGGGTGCTATTGGCTGGCTGGTAGACGGCGCTGCGATTTTGAACCAAATCCCCATTTGTCGCTGCTCCTACGGCCCTTATGCCCGCGCTATGGTAAGGGTGTGCAAAGAGGAAAGTTTTCACCAACGACAAGGGTTTGAAGTGCTGCTCACGCTGGCCAACGGTTCACCAGAGCAGCGCGCCATGGCCCAAGATGCCATCAACCGCTGGTATTGGCCCTCTGTGATGATGTTTGGGCCTTCTGACGGCGAATCCACCCACAGCGAGCAAAGCATGCGCTGGAAAATCAAACGGTTCAGCAACGACGAACTGCGCCAACGCTTTGTGGATATGGTAGCCGAACAAATAAAAGTGCTGGGCCTCGAACACCCCGATACTGAGCTGAAGTGGAACGCAGAACGTGGCCACTACGATTTTGGGGCCATTGACTGGGACGAGTTCTGGAATGTGGTGAAAGGCAACGGCCCCTGCAACCGCGAGCGCTTGGAAACACGTCGCAAGGCTTGGGAAGAAGGTGCCTGGGTGCGCGAAGCCGCTGTGGCTTACGCAGAGAAAAAAAATCAACGAACCGAATCCTCAGAAAAAACCGCAGCAAAAGCTGCCTAAAAGCTGCCTACTACTACAGCCTTCACCAAAGAGCGGATGAGGCTGCCACTGCCAACTGCCCCTGTACACTAAAATGTCACTCCAACAAGCCTCCATTTTTGTAGCCGATTCTGACCTTCACGGCAAGGGCGTTTTCGCTGGTCGGGACATCGAAGCGGGCGAAATCTTGGAGATTTGCCCCATCATTTTGTTCCCAAAAGAAGAACTGGCAGATGTGCGCAAAACCGTGCTCGACGACTACTATTTTGATTGGGGAGAGCGGGGCGAATGGTTCGCATTTTGCCTAGGCTTTGGCTCGCTTTACAATCATTCCTACGATCCTAATGCCGAATACGGCATGGATTTTGAGGCGCAAACCATTGATTTTTACTGTATTAAACCTATCCCCGCCGGCGCGGAGATACTCATCAATTACAACGGCGACGCTAACAACCACGAAAAAGTGTGGTTTGAAAAATAGCCTGACATCCCATTCAAACTAAAATTTCAACTTGAACAAACAACAACCAGAAGAACCTACCTACCAGTCGGCGTGGACCGAATTGCAAAAAATCGTGAATGACCTGCAAGGTGGCTCCGTTGGCATTGACGATCTCACGGTTAAAATCGACCGTGCTGCCGAACTCGTGCGCTTTTGCCGCGAAAGGCTGCGCTCAACAGAGGATGCTGTGGGGAGATTGGGACAGTAAAAAACCGCAACTTGTAAAACAGAAGAACCGCAAAATTTAAAATCGAGATGCCGGATTGCACACTGGGCATGATTTTAAATTTTGCGGTTCTTCTGTTTTATATTTTGCGGTTCAATGCTCATGCTTTTCAGCGCTTTCCTTTTTTCTTTCCGCCGAATTTATCCCAGAATTTCCAGTCTTTAATTTTTTTGCGTTCGCGCTTTTCGATGATGTAGCGCAGCGATATGGACGCCCCATTCCATTCAAAGGGCCGGGCCTGGTCGCCAGACAAATGAAGTTCGGGTTTCCAATCCACTGCCATATTGATACGACCCAGAGAGGCTTCGAGGCCCGCAATCCCGCTTAGTCCCATCACATTTTTATGTACTTCGGTATCCTCCCTTACTGAATTCTGCTGCCAGTAGTAGTGGACACCTGCGCCAGAGTAGAAATTGATGCCTCGGACAAGGATTTTGTGGTGCTTTTCGGCTAACAAGGTTACACCAAGGTCTTTGGTGCTAACAAGCGGCGTATGCAAAATTCCTTCAACAGTCCAGCCTTTGGTAATGTACTGTTGTGCAGTGAGATTAAAACCGTTGTCAAACCGAACGCCTGCTGCGGTTTTGTAACGTTGTGAAAATGCTGGATTGATGAACAGAGCGGTGAGGAGGAACGTGCTCAGGAAAAAACGAATCTTTGTCATGTAAATTTTTGTCTCGTTTTGTGTGAAACTGGTCCCAAAACGGGGCATCTCGACGGGACTTTTGACAGCAAAACCTGTTTAATCTTTTTTTAACCGAAACCCGCCCTATTTTGCGCCCAAGTGTTAAAATGTAGCGGCTGCTTTAGCTGCCGATGTGAGCAAGACCATGAGTTGTACTTTATCGAGACGCCTAGCGGCCCAAGCCGCCGTACAATAAACGCGCAATGAACTTATTTCAAATCGCCGAATTTTTCCGTTTTTACCGCGCCGCTACCACAAAATATCAACTGCACTCTCCTTTTGTGTTCGAATTGGCCTGTGCGGTGCTTGAAGACGAACGCTGGTTTTACGCTTTCCGCGATGTGGAAGAAATACGCCAAAAAATGCTGAAGAGCGATGTGGTGCTGCATGTGGAGGACTATGGTAGTGGCGGTGGCAGTTCGCAGTCGGCAGTCGGCGCTGGACAGGATCCGTTGGCAGCAACAAAAAAGAGAAGTGTTAGGAGCATAGCTCGGCGGGCAGGCAGTTCCGCAGGACAGGGCCAGATGCTGTTTCGGCTAGCCACCCATTTGCAACCCCACACCATGCTCGAGCTCGGCACATCGGTCGGGATTGGCGCAATGTACCTGGCTTCGGCAGTGCGTGAAGCACGGTTTGTAAGCTTGGAAGGGAGTTCGGATACAGCCCATGTAGCGCGTATGAATTTGGATTGGCTTGGTTTGGCAAAAAATACCGAAGTGAGGGAGGGCCCATTCGAGGAAACCCTAACCAAAGCGCTGCAGGATTTGCAAGACCTTGATTTTGCGTTCTTTGACGGCAACCATCGCCCGGAACCCACGCTCCATTATTTTGAGGAATGTCTGGCCTTTGCCCACGAAAAAACGGTTTTTGTGTTCGACGATATGCATTGGTCTGAAGGCATGGCCGAGGCTTGGGAACAGATCAAAAATCACTCCAGAGTAACGCTGACACTTGATTTCTTCGAGCTTTCGCTGGCATTTGTTGATCCTGATTTTCGAGAAAAACAACATTTCAAGATCTTGCCTGCTCGATGGAAACCTTGGAGGTTTTTTTGATAAAGCAATAAAGTGATGAAGTGATGAAGTGATTATACGCCCAAATTGACAACTCAACAAATCCACCACAACCTTGCTCCTCGACCTTAGCTACCGCCAAATCTGGAAAATCTCCGCGCCGATCATGCTCGGTTCGGCGGCGCAGAACGTCATTGCACTAAGCGATGCGGTGCTCTTGTACCACAAAGGCGAGGTAGAATTTGCGGCGATGGGGTTCGTGGGTGTTTTTTACATCACCATCGCTGCCATAGGATTTGCTTTTTCGCGGGGCGGGCAGATCATGATAGCGCGACGAATGGGGGAAGGAAAGCCAGGCGCTGTAGGGCACACCTTCCATACCATGCTGATTTTCGAGCTGGCGCTGGCGGCGATCATGTGGGCGTTCATGCGTTTTGGAACGGAATGGTTTTTCCAGTTTTTTCTGGAACATTCCCCAGAAGTTTACAAAAAAAGCCTCGAATACATTCATTATCGCTCTTACGGGGTATTTTTTAGCTATGGGGGCGTGGCACTCATTGCCTTGTACACGGGCATTGCGAGACCAGGAATCATACTGGCTTCGACCTTATTGTTGGCGGTGGTGAATCTGGTGCTGAACTATGCACTGATTTTTGGCAAATTCGGACTGCCTGAAATGGGGATTGGCGGCTCAGGCTTGGCGAGCAGTATTGCAGAAGGCGTGGCCTTTGTTGGGTTTGTAACCTACATGATTTTTGACAAAAAAAACCGTGAGCAGCGGATTTTCAAGATGCCCAAACCAGACTGGCCAATGACGAAGCAACAACTCCGCATT
>JACMMM010000083.1 GCA_014379065.1 Saprospiraceae bacterium | reverse complement strand
GGCGCTCCAGAGTTCGAAGGCCGTGAACAAAGTGTAATTCGAGATGATGAGCGAGCTCACGACAATGCGGCCCATCGAGGATTCCGCGAAGCCCGGAATCTGGCACGCGAGCAGCCAGATAAGCGCGCCTGCCATCATCGAAAATGGGCGCACGTCCTTGCCATCGAACAGCCGCGCGCCGTTCCACGACATGCCGCACGCAACGAACAGAAGCGCGCTCGCAAGGTCGATTGAAATGTCGCTCGAGATGAACTGCTGCAAACTCAGCATACCGGCGGAGAGCCCACCCAGAAGATAGGCAGCACCCCACCAACCCAGCGCCTGAATGCTCCGGTCCTGAAACCAGGCGAAGATCAGAAGCAGGCCGAGAATGACCGTCACGAAAATCGAGACGACAAGAAGTGTGGGCACGTCGAGAAACATGGTCCGCCGCAACTCCAAGATGACTACTTGGAGTCACACTGTCAGGATGATCCTACAGAACCATCCCCCTATTGCTTAAAAATTGACAAACCCGGCCGCTGAAAGCTGCGACTATTGAGTTACAAGGATCGCGCGGAGCGGAACGAGGCGGGCTCGCTGGACCATTCCGGCTCTTTGAATGTGCGCGAAGCATCGAGTTGTGGTGCGGTTGAGGGGCTGACGACGCGCAGCATGGCCGCGGCCGGGGCGAGCGGTTTCGCTTCGACAGGCTCGTCGATTTTTTCTTCGCCGAACACCGCCGAAACACGCTTGCCTGCGATCTCTACGCGGTTGCGGCCGTATTCCTTGGCGCGATAGAGCGCCGCATCCGCGCGCGCAAGCATGTCCGCGACGTCTTCGGTGCCTTCCATGGCAAGTGTCGCAACGCCGACACTAACGGTCGCATCGATATGTTTGCCTTCCATATCTGCGGTGGCGATCATGAATGCGCGGCGAATGCGCTCGGCGGTGGACACCGCCGTGGCTTCGTTGGCGCCGAACAGCAACGCACCGAATTCTTCGCCGCCGAGGCGGCCCATCAAATCGGTCGAGCGGAATTCTGCCGCCGCCTTGGCGGTGAAAACCCGCAACACTTCGTCCCCGATTGAATGGCCGAAGCGGTCGTTGACCGACTTGAAATGATCGAGATCGAATAGAAGCGCCGTCACCGGTTCCGGGTTACGCGAACGCTGGCGCATCCGGCGCATCGCGGCGTCAAGGAACGCGCGGCGGTTAGGGATGTTCGTCAACGGATCCAGCATCGCGTTGGTTTTGTGAACGAGCTCGCTCCGCTCCTTCGCCATCGCAAGGATCATGAACGACGACACGATCAGGAAGAGCAAGGATTCAAGACCGATGATGCTGAACCAGACCACCGAATAGAAGCTCGCGCCCGGTGCTACCGGAAAGGCAAAGACCAGCCAGATGCGAAGCGCATAGATCGCGCCGTGCACGAACAGCGTGACACTCAACGGCCAGCGCGACAGCAGCGGCTCCGAAAGCCGTCCGCGCCAAATCTCACAACCGGTTCCGATCACGTAAACCGAAATGATCGCCGAACTGAACATGATCCGCGCGTTGATGGACTCGGCTAGGAACGGCAACTGGGACGACAGCATCCACAGGATCGGACCGGCGAGCACGCCACTTATCGGCACCGGCCGGTCGTCGAACAGACGCGCACCGCCCCAGGCAAGGCCGCATGACACCAGGATCAGGGCGTTAGCGATATCAATCGACAGCACCTCGGGAAGGTAATCGCTTGCGCCCAACATGCCGGCGCCTACGCACATCACGAAATGGCTGGCGCTCCACCAGCCCAGCGCGCGTGTTTCGCGGTTCTGGTGCCAGGTGAAGAGCAGCAGGAATCCCAACACCATCGTGACGGAAATCGACACGATGAATAGCGTTCTGACGTCGAGATCCAGTAACAAACCCGCAGCCTTCCCGAATACATCGGGAGGGCTTTTTAAATTTCTGACATAAGGCAGATGTTACCATTCTTCAGGTAAGAAGGTTTTGCAATTGCTACTTTTACCGGGCAACATACTGATTAAATGTCTGACCCATGCGCGGCCTACGCACAACCTCTTTAACATCAGCCCTTTGTTTTATACTCATTTCTGCAATTGAACTGTCAGCGCAGCATCCTTCTTGGCAAAATTATACCATGCGGGAAGGGCTTCTAAGCAACGAGATTTACGACATGATGCAAGACAGCCGAGGCTTGATGTGGTTCTCCACGAGTCAAGGAATTTGTCATTTCAACGGCTACGAATTCATCCGCCCAGTGGACACAAGTGTAGCGGTCACTGGCTCGACGTTCCAAATCGTCGAAGATACACAGGGTCGAATCTGGTACATGAACTTCGATGCAACACTTTCGATCATCGAAAAAGACACCGTCCGCCCCTGGCCATACAACCATTTCTTGAAGTCGTTTGATAAGAATAATTCGAATTATCATTTTACTGTAGGCAATGACAGTACCGTTTGGATACCGTCATGGAAATCCGGTTTTTTGATTGTGAAGCCTAACGGAGATCAACAAGTCGTCCCGGCATTGAACCGAAACGTGAATATTTTTGCGGAAATAGACGGGCGGGTTATGACTGCGAGTGCATCCTCGGAGAATGCCGCTGCCGAGTATGCTTTTGATCATCGCACGGGGCAGACGAGTGAGATGATTCACTGGCAGCATGGGAAAGCCCTTTCAATAGGACTCTTCCCTGTTGATTATCAAGTAGATGCGAGGAAACCAAGTTTTAGGTTCTGGCGATTGAAAAATGGTGATTTTATAGGTTTGTTTCTACAAACTTTTTACCTCATACGCGACAACAGGCTAATCTGGCACAGTCAGAAGGACAACGGAGCTGAAACAATTTTTGAAGACAACGATGGAAGCATCTTGATGGCGGTGAGCCGAGGAAAAAATCAGGGCTTGCTGCGCTTTCGCTCACTCGAACATTTTCAACGCGACGAATTCGACAACCTGCTCCCTGGAAAGACGGTGGTACAAGCTCTCCGTGACCGGGAAGGCGGCTGGTGGGCCACCACCGCAGATGCTGGTATTTTTTACTGTAAATATCCCGGTCTCGCCCTCTTCGGTACAGCCGATGGACTCCCCGCAACCGAAGTGAAAACCCTGGCTTCCGATGCTAAAGGAAGGATTTACGCCGGGCTGCGTCAACTCAATATTGTTGTATTTCAACCTACTGAAGGTCGTCCCACACTATTGCCCCCTGCGCCAATTATGGAGATGCAGGTTTTGCGCTTTGATACCCTAACCGGGCGGCTCTGGGTAGGCAATAACCTTTGCTTTTGGGAAAAGAACCGCTGGACGTTTGCCAAATGGTTGTATTCCTCAGGTTTCTCAGGCAAGCATATTTCTGTCAACAAAATCACGCCTGCCTATTCTGGAGACCGCTGGTGGGCAAGTTCTCATGTTGGTGTTTTTTTGATTGACCCAGTAGTCGGTACGGGCTATGTACATCGGCTTGATCCTTTTGAAACCAAACGCACCTTTTCTGTAACCCCTGACTCAGAAGGCAACCTTTGGGTCACTGACTTGGACGGCTTGCGCCTTGTGGACCAGGATGGGCATTATGTACTGCCACCCTTCAACCACTTGGCACTCCGCTTCAAAGCAATTGATATGGAACTTTTACCGGAGGCCGCTGCGGGTGGGATGGTCATTGCGCTAGTTGGTGGTGGTCTGTTAATCCGTGACCAAACAGGCCGGTTCACTCATTTAACCACAAAAGATGGCCTCAGCACCGACTTTCTTACCGAACTTGACGTCAGTCCGGAAGGCGTGATTTACGCGTGTTCCAATGCCGGGCTTAATATCCTCAGCCGTCAGACAGATAGACAATGGCATGTCGAAACGATTAGCACGAAACATGGGCTGCCATCCAACCAGATAAACGATGTAGCATTTTTAGGCACTGAAATCTGGATTGCTACGGATGGAGGTCTCGTACGTTTTCATGGAAAACCGACCCCCGCCCCTATGCCTGCTCCCATTCTCGAAAAATTCGTGGTAAATAACAACTCAACGGTTTTTTCAGAAAACCTCCAACTTCCCTACGACCAAAACAATCTTGCCATCCGTTTTTATTCCCTCCATTACCGCTCCGGTGGTGACATACCTTATCGCTACCGTTTGATAGGGGCCGATACGGTTTTCGTGTATACGCATACCCGTGAAGTCAATTTTGCCAACCTGTCTTCGGGCCGATACACCTTCGAGGTACAAGCTCAAAACGAAGATGGGCAGTGGAGCGAATCTGCCAAATGGGTCTTTCAAATTCTTACGCCCTGGTGGGCTTCCTGGTGGTTTTGGGCCTTTGTAGCGGCGGCTTTCGCCACAGCAGCGTACCTTTTTTATCGAAAAAGGCTTGACTCCATTCGCCACAATGCAAAAGAGCGTGAAAAAATACGCGATCTCGAAACCGCCGCCCTTCGGGCGCAAATGAACCCGCACTTCATTTTCAACTGCCTGCAGGCCATCCAATCGTTCATTGCCCATAACGATCGCGACGCAGCGGCGACTTATCTGGCGCGTTTTGCCAAGTTGGTGCGGCTTGCCTTGCACGGATCAGTAGATGGACGTCACAGCCTGGCGGAAGAAATTGCGATGCTTGACAATTATCTGCACCTTGAGCAAATGCGTTTTAAAGGAAAGTTTGAATTTTCTATCCGTGCAGAAGGGCTTGATCTGGATGAAATCAGTTTGCCACCCATGCTCGTGCAACCGTTTGTGGAAAATGCCCTGATACACGGGCTTCAGAATCTTGAAAGCGAAGGGAATCTGGAGATAATTTTTACTCTAAAGGACAATGTGTTAGAAGTTTTAGTGCGGGATAATGGGCCTGGCTTTTCAGAAAAAGGCTCGTTAGAAAAAGGTTCGCACAAATCAGTCGGCATGATGCTGACCCAGAAACGCTTAGATATGTTAATGGGTTCAGGGAAGGCTCTTACCCGAAAAACGGTTTTGGATGCTCAAGGAGTATCCATAGGAGCACAAGTGCAGATTTTTATTCCCATATAGATCCTCCTTCTAACTTCGTAAGATTTATACCAAAGCAGGGCTCAAAAAACACAGTCTTCTTCTGCAAAGCGGACTGAGCTGAGGTAGATCCAATCTCCCCTCTCGATAAAATTTTGATGGCTAAACATCATAGGTGCTGACGGCAGGCTTGATTGTGTTCAGTAGTTGGCCCCGGGGAATGTCAGCTGACCGAATTTCATTTTATTTTGACCGGGTATCACCTTAGGAGAGCCAGTGGTCACTTATTTGAGCAGGGCGGGAGCGGAGGCAGATACATTTGTGAACAAATCAAAACGGGGGAAGCCGAAAACCTGTAGAATAGAGTAGGCAATAAACTTTAATTTAGGAACAATATGAAAACCATTCAGTCAACATTCTTGGTAATACTTTTGCAATTAGTGATTTTCGGGGATAGCAGCGCCCAAAACCCTGATGTCGTCCTGCCCTTAAAACACTCGAATTCTGAATCCTTCGAGAAAGAGGAAAACTCTCCACAAACTGAACGCAATATCGTTCTCGTATCAGTCACGCCATCAGGTACAGTATCCTTGGTTGGTGAAGATTTGCCCTCATTGGTACTTGGTCAGCCCGGAGAAAACCCTAAACCTGAAATCGCATCTGCGGAATTTGTCGAATGTCATTGTTTCGGTAAGATAACTTCAGATTGCTATTCGACAGGGGCCATTGGCGCGAATTATTCTTTACCGTGTAAAACAAAAAAACATCAAAAAGACTGCTGTGGTAGAGTAAAGAACTACTTTGCTGATCTGTCTGCCGCTCACAAGCAGAGCATCGCAGATTGCTTATGTAACAAGAACATTGCTGATGGAAAAGAAATTTTTGCAAGTGCTGCTGTTGCTACAAAAGATTATGAAAAGTGTGATGGTAAAGTCGGGACACTTCATCAGAAGCCTGCGTACAGTGTAACGACCTGCAAATGCCCTAGCGGATGGTTATCAGACGACAATGTGGATGGTGGCGTTACACGTAACGGAATATGCAAAAAACTGGTATGTGGTCCTTGGGATGCAAAAGCATTTCCGCCACCTAACCCAGGTGTTATTGTAGGCACATGGGGGTTCACTTGGCAAAACCAACTTTGGGCAAACGGAACAAAAGCTAATGGTGGCGAATCAATATGCACCACTGTTAACTATCCTAAGGGCCCCTGCACAATGACTTGGGAGTGATTTGTTTTAACGCATTTTCAGTATAGTACTTGAATTAGAGTCTCCCTGTGAAAGGATAAGCATTTCAAAACCAAAGGATTGCAAAAGGTTTCTAATCAAATTTAACCCCAATTTTGAGGTAAATGCCTCAAAATCGGGGTTTTTCATTTTTGAATAAATGCTACAAAATAGGAGAACAGGAAAATAGAAAACCCTGCCTACAGGCAGGCAGGCGCGAAGCCCTTAATCTCGAAAAGGGAAGATTTTTGCCACCTTCGGATCATGATGCACGGTTTTATATTTTCCTGTTCTCCTGTTTATCTGCCGATAGGCATGGTTTTAAATTTTGCGGTTTAATTTCCATCTTTACCTGAAAACCTCGATAAACCCTTTCAGGCCCTTGTCTTCTGGCGTAGCCTTGAAGATGTAGAAGTAGGGTGCATCTGGCAAACCTTTTCCGTGCTCTCCAAATAATTCACCCCGCCAGGCTTTGTCCGGGTCATTTACGTAGGGTTCGGCCTCATAGATTTTATCGCCCCATTGATTGTAAATAGCCAGATGGTTTAGTGGATAAGGCTCAATGTCAAGGCATGGAATGGTCAGGTAGTCGTTCACATCATCTCCATTGGGCGTAATGATATTCGGAATATAAGTGCAGATCCGTTCCCGAACACTAATCCCTATGATACCCTCATCGCAAAGGTTTGGGCAAGCTTTTGAACAGAGCCGGTAGATAAAGTAAACCGTCGTATTCACATTGCCGGCCTGATAAGAATACAGCCCATTTCCATGATTGATCAAGCTTGGTGACGGATTATTAATCGTTAAAGTGTAGTCATCTTGCTCATAAGTGTCATTGAGCAATATATTGAAGTCAGGCAAAATCTCATGCGTGGCCACCTGATATAGTAAATCGTCCACGGTATGTGGCAACTTACCGATTCGAACAAGGGCTGAATCTAACGGCGTTACACAACCATTCACGTTCGCAACCACCGTGTAATAGCCAGTCAAGGTAGAGTCCACATTCATGATAACGATATTGTTATTGTCTGGATAAGGTGGATTCGGGCCTGTCCAACTGTACTGGGCGCCACTGATTGGAGTCGCCGACAAGGTAATTTCATCCCCCTTGCAACCAATTACATCACTAATCAGCGGATTTAGCGGCAACAATTGAAGTACCTGAATCTGAACAGAACAAAGGGCTGTGTTGCCCGCATCGTCTTTTGCCTGGAAGGTCAAAGTATGCGACCCCACGTCAAATGTAGACGCTGTGGCTTGGCCTGTAACCTGAGTCACTTCCGGAGTGCCGCAATTGTCCGTTGCGCTTGGGAATGGGAATTGCAGTTCTACACCATCACAAGTGCTGATGGTATCGGTTGCCGTGACAAATCCGGCCGAATTGTTCAAAATAGCACCACTGGTATTAACCTTGATGGGTGAAACCGGGCAACTGAACTGGGGGGGTATGGATTCCGTCACTTTCACCGTAAAGCTGCTCGTAACGATGTGTCCCAAAGTATCCTGTAGGGTATAAATAACTTCCGTGCTCCCAATACCAAACGTATAACCAGAGGGATAATTCGAGCTTAGCGTGTATTGATTATTACAAAGCCCGGTTGGCATTGGCGTATTCCAGGTTGCAACGGCACTGCATCCGGTAAACGATTGATTGACAGGGACATTACTCAATCCGATGGGTGGGCCGATCACTTCTACCACAAAGGTGCAAGTATCCCGGTTACCGCTTGGGTCCACCACAAACACATTGACCGTCTTAAAACCTGCGAAGAATACAGTACCTGGAGCAGGTAGGGAGTACACTGTTGGGTTGGGAACACAGTTGTCTGAAGCAGTCGGTTGATCCCAGGATACCGGAACGCTGCAAAGACCGGCATTGACCAGCATACTGTCTGGGCAACCACTGAATTGTGGTGGAACGATATCAATCACCGTAACCGTAAAAGTACAGTTGGCTGAATTGCCCCAATTATCGGTGGCCGTGTACTTTACCGTTGTACTTGTCTCTGGAAATATAGAGCCGGGGGCCATGTTCACTGAAAGTGTTACCTGTGTTGAACAGTTATCGGTAGTCGAAGGCGGCGTCCAATTGACCATAGCATCGCAAGAATCGGTATTCACGCTAATATTCGGTGGGCAATTGACCAACACAGGGGGAACGTTTTCGCGCACGGTCAATGTAAAACTGCATTGTACACTGTTTCCAGAGGCCTCTCCTGCGGTATAGGTTATCGGATAAATCCCGGTTGGAAGCACAGAACCTGTGGTTATGTTGGAGCTTGGAACAATGGGAGACAGATCGCAAGGATCGGTTACGGTGGGTGCCACCCAATTCACTACAGCATTGCAACTGGTAAGATCCGCTGTTACCGTAAAGTCGGTTGGGCAATTCACCAGCACGGGCGCTGTTTTGTCAAGCACGGTTATGTTAAAAGTGCAGGTAGACAAATTGCCAGTCGGATCGCTCACCGTCATCGTAACTGGCGTGACGCCAATCGGGAATGCCTGCCCGGAGTTGGCGGTTGAAGAAACCGTGAGTGCCGTGCTGCAATTGTCCGAAGTCACCGGTGCGTTAAAGGTAGCCACTCCAGTACAGGTAGCCGGATTGGCATCCATGGTCATACTGCCTGGGCACTGAATCGTTGGGGAGATAGTGTCCTGCACCGTTAGCACTTGCAGAGCGGTAGATGTGTTATTGCATTCATCTGTGGCAGACCATGAACGTTGTAGGGTATAACTGTCTGGGCTGGGGCTATTGACAATGTTCTGGCCAAGAAAAACAATGTTTGGAACGGCGGTGCAATTATCGGTTGCAATGGGAGTTCCAGGAACAGGAACAGCATTGCAATTCACCGTAGAGTCTAGCGGAACAAAGGTGAAAACGGGCCTTACAATATCATGCACGGTAAGGATTTGAAGGGCAGTTTTTGTATTTCCACAATCATCCTTAGCAGACCAGGTTCTTTTTAGGGTGTAGTTGCTTGGGCAATTACCATCCGTTCTTGTTTCGCCTAGATAAGTGATGGATACGTCTGCATCACAATTGTCAGTTGCCGTTGGGTTGCCGGCAGGAGGTACGGATTCACAACTTACCGTCGCATTTGCGGGCACAAAAACAAACTGGGGAGCCGTAATGTCCTGAACCGTAATTACCTGTGTCGTTTTTGAGGTATTACTGCAATTATCGGTCGCGATCCATTCTCTGCGCAAGAAATAAGTTTGCGGGCAATTGCCATCAATCCGAACTTGACCGGAATAAGTGACGTTGACAAAAGCGTCACAATTGTCTACTGCAGTTGGGAATGCAACCAATGGAATTGCATCACAGTTCACGACTACATCCGATGGAACAAGCGTAAAGTTCGGTGCAGTGATATCCTGTACTGTAATGACCTGTGTAGCAGTAGAAGTATTGCCGCAACTGTCTCGGGCCATCCAGCTACGCTTTAGGGTATATGAATCCGGGCAAGTGCCATTGGTGCGAACTTCTCCAGTATAAGTGATGGAAACACTTGAGGCGCAATCATCAACAGCTGTGGGCGATTGGACGGGGGGAATCGCCTCACAACTTACAGTGATGGCAGCCGGAACAGTAGTAAATGAAGGCGGCGTAATATCTTGTACCGTAAGTGTTTGCACAGTGGTGTTGCTGTTGCCGCAGTCGTCAGTAATGGTCCATTGGCGCTTAAGCGTATAACTATTTGGGCAACCGCCATTGATACGTGTTGCACCGTTGTAGATGATGCTTAGGTCCGCATCACAATTATCCGTTGCGGTAGGCGTACCAACAGCAGGAATTGCGGAACAACTTACCGTAACATTCGCTGGAACAGAAGTTACAACGGGCTTGGTATTATCCTGTACTGTGATCTTTTGGGTTGCGGTGGTTACGTTGCTGCAAGCGTCTTGTGCCGACCAAGTGCGTGTTAGGGTATAATAACCGGAACAAGCGCCATCAGTCCGGGTTTCTCCCTGATACGAGATACTGATGTTAGCCGAACAATTGTCGGTGGCGGCAGGAGTTCCCACGTTAGGGATGGCTTCGCAGCTTACAGTGATCGGAACCGGAACGGAAGTAAATACAGGTGGTTTAATGTCTTGTACTGTGATCAGTTGGGTTGCTAAGCTGGTGTTTCCACAGTTGTCCGTTGCGACCCAGCTTCTTTGCAAAGAATAGCTATTAGGGCAGCTGCCATCTATGCGTAATTGACCGTTGTACTGGATGCTAACTGCGGCATCGCAATTGTCAGTGGCTGTGGGTGTTCCTACTGCTGGAAGGGCGTCACAACTAACGGTTATCGGCGCGGGTATAGTACTGAAAGCAGGTGGCGTAACATCCTGAACCGTAATGATTTGAGTAGCCGTTGCTGTGTTGCCACAAGCATCTGAAACCGTCCATTTACGGGTTAACGTATAGTAATCCGGGCAAAGCCCGTCTTGCCGGGCCACACCATTATAGGTAATGTTGACATTGGCTGCACAATCGTCTGTCGCAACGGGCGTGCCCACTGTCGGAATAGATTCACAACTTACCGTGACAGCAGCAGGGATGGAAGTAAAGACCGGTGCTGTTACATCTTGAACCGTAAGTGTTTGAATAGCGGGGCTATTGTTACCGCAGTCGTCGGAAATGACCCACCTACGCTTAATGGTGTAACTATTGGGGCAGGGGCCGCTTATTTGTGTTGCACCAATGTATGTAATAGTTGGTGTTGCGTCACAATTATCGATCGCCGTAGGAGCTCCTACTGTAGGAATATTGGCGCAACTTACCACTTCGTCGGCAGGCACGGAAATCACGACGGGTGGTATAAGATCCTGAACCGTAATAGCTTGAGTCGCCGTAGCAGTATTGCCACAGGCATCTTCAGCAGACCAGGTACGGACGATAGCATAGTTGCCCGGACAGGCGCCTCCGGATCCTTGTGTTGATTGACCTAAATAAGATATGGTGACATTTGTCGTGCAATTGTCTGAAGCAAGGGGCGTTCCAACTACAGGTAATGATTCACAACTTGCTGTGGTTGCAGCAGGTACAGACGTGAATGTTGGGGCCTTGATATCCCTTACCGTAATGACCTGTGTTGCCACGATGGTATTTCCGCAATTATCCGTTGCGGTCCATTTCCTGTTCAAAAGATAGTTGTTTGGGCAACTTCCATCCACCCTGGTTTCTCCATCATATACAATGCTTACAGATGCATCACAATTATCAGTAGCCGCAGGCGTGCCAACAGCAGGAATAGCATCACAATCCACAGTTACACCTGCAGGCACTGTACCGAATACGGGTAGTGTAACATCCTGAACTGTAATGATTTGCGAAGTGGTGGTGGCATTGCCACAGGCATCCTTAGCGGTCCATTTCCGGGTAAGGGTATAGGAGTCTGGGCAAAGGCCGTCTTGGCGCGTCTGGCCGTTATAGGTAATATTCACGTTTGCAGCACAATCATCCGTCGCAACCGGGGAGCCAACGGCTGGAATAGACTCACAACTAACGGTAATGGCAGCGGGTGAAGAAGTAAATACAGGAGCCGTTACATCCTGTACCGTAAGCGTTTGAATGGCGGTGCTGCTGTTACCGCAGTCATCGGAAATGGTCCATTTACGCTTTATGGTGTAACTATTAGGGCAGGGGCCGTTGATTTGTGTCGCACCAGTATAGGTAATAGTTGGCGTAGCGTCACAATTATCGGTCGCAGTAGGAGTTCCTACTGCAGGAATATTGGCGCAACTTACCACGACATCGGCAGGCACGGAAATCACAATGGGCGGTGTAATATCTTGTACCGTAATGGTTTGAGTCGCCGAAGCAGTATTGCCGCAGGCATCTTGAGCAGACCAGGTACGGACGATTGCATAGTTGCCTGGGCAGGCGCCACCATTTCCGGGCACAGATTCGCCCAAGTAGGAAATGAGAACTATTTGAGTGCAATTGTCAGAAGCAAGCGGTATTCCAACAATTGGTAAGGATTCGCAGCTTGATGTGGCTGCAGCGGGTACTGAAGTAAAGGCCGGGGGCGTAATATCACGAACGGTAATAACCTGTGTGGCCACGCTGGTATTCCCGCAGTTATCCGTTGCGATCCAATTTCGATTCAAAAGGTAGTTGTTTGGGCAACTCCCATTTACACGGGTTTCTCCACTATACACAATACTTACGGATGCGTCACAATTATCAGTAGATGTAGGCGTCCCGACGGCCGGGATAACATCACAGTTTACAGTCACTGCGTCAGGCACAAAAGTGTACACTGGCGGAGCTAGGTCTTGAACGGTAATTACTTGCTCTGCCGTAGCAGAATTGTTGCACTGATCCGTTGCCCTCCACTGACGACGCAAAAGGTAGGTATTCAGGCAAGTGCCATCTACGCGAGTTTCTCCAAGATAGTTAATCACTGTTGTCCCACAGTTATCGCTTGCAGTCGGAGTACCAACGGCGGGCAGTGCTTCACAAGAAACGGTAACGTTAGGTGGAACAAAGGAGAAGACAGGTTTGGCCAAATCTTGTACAGTAATCGTCTGCACACCCGTTTGGGTGTTGCTGCAATTATCTGTAGCCGTCCATTGACGCTTTAGTGTATAGTTGTTTGGACAAGCCCCGTTGGTTCTTGTTTCACCGTTGTAAACAATGGTTACGGCGTTGTCGCAATTGTCGCTTGCAACCGGAGTACCCGCCGGGGGTATTGCGTCGCAAGAAACGGTGACATTTCCGGGTATTGAAGTAAAGGAAGGCGCCGTAATGTCCCGAACAGTGATCAATTGGCTGGCAGTAGAGGTATTGCCACATTCGTCCGAAGCTTTCCAGATCCTTGTCAACGTATAGGTATCCGGGCAAGTGCCATTGCTCCGGGTTTCTCCTAAATAAGTTATTGAAGCCGATGGGGCACAATTATCTGTTGCGGCCGGGTTGCCGGGAATAGGTACTGATTCGCAGGAAACAGTAACATTCGCAGGAACGGTAGTAAAGCTTGGGCTCGTGATATCCTGAACGGTAATAACTTGTTCTGCTGTTGCCGTGTTGCCACAATCATCCGTTGCTTTCCAGGTCCTACGTAAGGCATAATAACCCAGGCAGGCTCCGTTGGTACGGGTTTCACCCAGGTAAGTAATGGTTGCGGAAGCATCACAGTTGTCGGTAGCGCTTGCAGTTCCCACCGCAGGAACGGACTGGCAATTCACAGTGACATTGGCTGGCACAGATGAAAAGACGGGTTTTGTCACATCTTGTACGCTAATGAGCTGGGCGGTAGTAGCAGAATTGCCACAATCGTCCTGAGCGCTCCAGGTTCTGGTTAATGTATAAGCGTTCGGACAAGCGCCGTTGGTACGGGTTTCACCAAGATAAGTGATTAAAACCGTTGGAGTACAGTTATCCGTGGCGGTTACATTGCCAACGGCAGGAACAGCGTGGCAATTCGCAGTAGTATTGGCCGGAACTTGAGAAAATGTCGGAGCCTGGGTATCTGCAACTTCTATTAATTGAGTGACCGAAATACCATTTCCTGAAGCATCTACAACCCGATATTTTCTTGAAAAAACACGCGGGTCTCCGGGGCACCAAGAACCGCCAACAACGCTCTGACTTAAATAGGTAACCGTCGGAGTGCCACAGTTATCTGTCTCATCTATCACGACTGTTGGATCAGGCGTGGGTATATCGGCGAAACACTGGATTCCCTTAATGGTAGCGGGGTTGGGAGCTGCTGGATACTGATTATCTAACACGGTCACCGTAAAAAAGCAGGAAACAGTGTTACTTCCATCGCTAACCTGATATTTCACATTGCTCAAACCCACTTGGAATGGCAGGGTGTTCGATAATTGACCACTTCCGGTTGCTGTTGTTGCTCCGGTAATAACGTAGGAAAGTGCTGGTGCCGGGCAGTTATCACTGAACGTAGCATTAATGCCAGATATGGTGGTAGTACATTGATTGGGTGATGCAATTCCGTTGCCACTGCCAGGACAGGTAAGTGCTGGCGGAATGTTGTCAAGGGTAAAAACGACCACGCTTTTAACTTCGGAACAACCCCGTTTATCGGTTACTGTTACCGTATAGGTCCCCCCAACAAGGCCGGTCAGGTCTTCTGTTGTCTTTGTATTTGACCAAAGATATTTGTAGGGTGAAGTACCACCTGTCGGAGTCAAGTTGATAGCCCCTACTGCTGAACTGGCGCAAGGAACGGGAGTAACCGTAGTGATAAGGTTGATTTGTGGGTTGATTTTGACGGTACTTGAAGCGCCACAACCTAGTATATAGGCGGGTTGAGGCCCTTCAGGATCAAACTGAGCTTGTATGCCTATGGAATAGGTGGTATTGACGTTTTGAGCTACTTTATAAGGGCCTTTATAATTGCCAATATTAGGATTCCAGATATAACTAAAATAGTTAAGCGAACCGCTACCTTGCATAGAAAGTTCTACGGAATCACCCGGTTCACACAAGGTAAGGTCGTTAGGATTTCCTGAATTTTCTTTCACGGTCAAAGCTACATCACAGCAAATTCCACCGCCGTCAACGCATCCAGCCAAATTAACATCAGCAAAACTGTGATATATCGTGTCTTGCAGTTTACAGCTGACAATTTTAAACGGACCAAAGGATATGGTCTTAAGCTGGTTACAATTGGCATCAGCTAAATTTCGGGGGTAGATATACCCATCGTTATAAAGCAGAATACGCCCCATTTCCCCCATTATTAGGTTGGTCTCGGTTCCTGACCATATAATAACCCCCCCATCTACGATAAGATTGCCGTTAAAAGGTGTTCCGGCATTACCTGGGTCAACAGTAAAGTTTTTCATATTGACCAAAAAGGTGTCTTTGATAATAATGGTGCCGACATTAGATGGACAGCCAGCGAAGGGGTTTTGGGAGGCAGTAATTTTGTAATCGTAGGTGCATGTTTGTGCATTGCTCCTGGTAACAGGCAACGCTATAAAAGCTGCAACGATGAGGAGGAATTGGCAAGACAAGCGTCTTGGGCTCGATTTCGGCAAAAATTTTTCAATTGGAAACATAATGTTCGTCCTTGAGTGGGTGAGTGGATACTTAGATCAGTTTGCAGATCTGTAATAATAACACCGAGTAGACAGGACGAAAAAAGTAGGATTAGCAACTTAACATTAGGTTGATGCCACTACGAGAACGAAAAGGGAGTAAAGAAAAAGGAAGGTAAAAATAGCCAAAAAATCTTATTTCGTTAAAATAAGACTAAATTTTATTAAAACGGCAAATTTTAACAACACCTAAATAAAACAAAAATTGAGCCAAGTTAGTTTTCTCGCCCCAGTATATGGGCTTTAATTCTAAAAAATGCTTTGTTTAGCACTTTATCTTCTATTTGAACAGCCATTTAAGCACTAAAGCCATATAAATCGTCAATTCATATTAAAATGTTAATCGTGGGAAAAGCATCTGACCTAGTGCCATCGGCGCTTTTGGGCTTGATCCGATCTGGTTGGGATTTGGAATGGGGAGCAACAAAATGCCCCGTCGCGCCTAAGGCGTGACGGGGCATTTTGCTAATTTAAGTTGGCACCGACTGGATTTTATCCCGACGGGGGAGGGACTCCTGGGACATTTGACACAGTATCATCTGTGCTGACGGGCCTGACTCCCAATCTGGTCGGGATTCGGAATGGGAAGAGGCAGAAACAAAAACGCCCCGCTACCAGAGGCAACGAGTCGAATTGTTAATTTGAGTTGGCACCGACCGGATTTTATCCCGACGAGGGAGGGACTCCTGAGACATTTGAACCAGTACTATCGGCGCTGATGGGCTTGATCCAGACCGGATCGGGATTCGGAATAGGAAGAGGCAGAAACAAAAACGCCCCGCTACCAGAGGCAACGAGGCGAATTGTTAATTTGAGTTGGCACCGACCTACTCTCCCGGGACATCTGACCCAGTACCATCAGCGCTGACGGGCTTAACTGCTCTGTTCGGAATGGGAAGAGGTGAACCCCATCGCCAAAGGCACCAACATTTCTTTTTACCCGCCGTAGCCTTGGCGAAGGAGGGTACCCGCCATAGAAGGCGGCTTTCTTTTACCCGCCATAGCGCGCAGCGCGAAGGAGGGTATTCTCGACAAATGCGAGACAAATATCTTTGACAAAAACTGAGAAGGAACAGGGCATACTTAGTAAAGCAGTTATTCAAGCCTGAGTAGCCGGGTTGCAACACTGAATCGGAATCCATTGACAGGATTTCTATTCGATGATGTTGAATACTTGAAATAAAAAAGGAAGTTAACGGGCAATTAGTAAGGCTAGGCTGCACACATTGCTGTGCTTTCACCGGCCTCCTATCGACGCAGTAGTCTCCTGCGGCCCTTAAAAGATGATTCATCTTGAGGTGGGCTTCGCGCTTAGATGCTTTCAGCGCTTATCCCTGCCGGACATTGCTACTCGGCGCTGCACCTGGCGGCACAACCGATACACAAGCGGTCCGTCCACCACGGTCCTCTCGTACTGGTGGCAGGTCCTCTCAATCATCTAGCGCCCACAACAGATAGGGACCGAACTGTCTTGCGACGTTCTGAACCCAGCTCACGTGCCGCTTTAATGGGCGAACAGCCCAACCCTTGGGACCTTCTCCAGCCCCAGGATGCGACGAG
>JACMMM010000731.1 GCA_014379065.1 Saprospiraceae bacterium | reverse complement strand
GCCGTCGGGGCGCAATGTTCCGACGGCTTTTTTTAGGACGTTATCTTGATACACAAATTCATTTTCCTAAAAAAACCAGAAGGAGACTCAAGATATAGAATAATAATGCCCCAGCAAATGTGTGGGGGCGGTAAGACAAATAAGGAAGATTGTTTTCATTTGGTTTTTAGGGTTTAGCCGTCGGCGCGTAATGCTTCGACGGTTTTTTTTTTATCGGCGGGTAAATCGGTATCTTGTCGCCGATTTCCGTGTTACCAATCCGCTCTTGAAATATTTCCCGTTTGAAGGACTTTCTAAAAAAAATACTCAAAGCGCTGCCCTTTGCTTTTACGAAAAACCAACGCTACGACCGCCTTACAGAGCGCGTCATTAGCAAGGTGTGCCGCCCTGAAAGCAATTGTGCCGATGTGGGCTGCCACAAAGGCGAAATCCTTGACCTTTTCCTGGCTGCTGCCCCGCAAGGCCAACATGCTGGATTTGAACCGATCCCGATACTGTTTCAAAATTTAAAGGAGAAATACGCCAGGCATACGAATTGCCGGTTTTTCGACATTGCGCTCTCTAATCAGCGCGGCAGCTCGAGCTTTAATTACGTTGTTAGCAACCCCTCCTATAGTGGACTGCTCAAACGCCGATACGACCGGCCCAATGAGGAAGACACACAAATCACCGTACTCACTGAAAAGTTGGACGATGTGTGGCCTGCGGATTTGAGGCTTGATGTGTTGAAAATTGACGTGGAAGGCGGTGAGCAAATAGTTTTGGAAGGTGCACGCAGCCTCTTAATTCGGTGGAAGCCAACGGTTATATTCGAGCACGGTCTCGGCGCATCTGATATTTACGGGTCAACACCAGAGCAAGTGTTTGCGCTGTTAGAAGGCTGTGGGTTGCGCATCTTTTTGCTCGAAAATTTTCTTGCCGAAAGCATTCCCCTTAACGCAGAGGATTTCGCAAAGCAGTTTTACGAGCGACGAAACTATTACTTCGTGGCTGCGGAGTAATCATTTCTGTCCCACCGCTTCCAATTGTGCTTTTTTAACAGCAACAGCACTATCGTGGGGCAAGAACACTTCCAATTCTTTGATCGGCCTGCCATCCGGCCAAAAGCCTAAAGAACGTTGGTTCGGGGTATTGCCAAATGCCACATCGCCGTATTGTCCGGTGCGCGTATAAGCAATGAGCGCATCGGCTAGTTTCCAATAACAGTTAAAATCTACCTCGTTGAGCCGCGCACTCATCAGGACGCGTTTGGCGGTATAGTTGCGTACACCAGTATCAAAATCTAAATCGTAAGCGTATGGTTCTGAGTGCGTTGCTAAAATCCAGCGTCGGAAATTGGTGGTATCGCGGCGTTGTACAACGAGGTTTCGATTGGGCGTGTTCACGGCCGTTTCGAATACAAGACGGCCAAATTCTTCTCCCACTACATAGTCGTCTTCACCCACCACTACGAGCAGGTTGAGCTCGTTTGGAAGTCTTTCGTATTTTTCCAATCGCGCACCTTTGAAGGGACCAGAGCCCGGCTGGGCAAGGAGCATGGCTGTCGGTTTAGGGATGTCGAATTTTTCCCAATGCGCAGCAAGGTTGGTCGCGATAACCCCTCCATAAGAATGTGCCAGATAGGCCACTTTTTCGATTCTGGGTTTTACATGTCCTTCTTTTTCAAGCACTTGTAGTGCATCGCGGATCCCTTTGGCGGCATTTTCAGGAAAACCGTCAGGGCGCGGCCAAACCAGATTTTTCTGATACCGCGGGTATATAACTATGTTGCCTTTGGCCACCAAATGCTTGATCCATTTGCCATAGGCCATGGGGTTGTAAGCCCCGTAACCATGCAAGAAAACGACCACTTCCGCCGAATCAGGCACCGGGCTGGCAGGTTCAAAAAGCCAGTAGCCATCAGCCGTGCTAGCAGCATCGTAGAAAGCTACGGAATGGTGCGCGTAATCCGCCCCGCCTGGCCCTTCGAATGGCTGACCTGGGTGTGGTGCATCTTGTGCCGTAGCAAAAATGCCCTTGAGAATCAAAGGTGAAATAGGAAAAACGGATCGGCAAATCTGTTTCAAACGATTGGTTTTGAAAGCCTTAGATGGGTTTGTCGCTGCCATGGACATTTATGAATTAGGTTTTAAGTCGGTCACCCGATATTACAAAGACGAAATAAACGCAAACGTCGCGCTTTCGTTGACAGGAGTTGAGCACAAAAAGTAATTTTGCCAAAAATTGAATCTAAAGATGCGCATTTTTACTTTATTAATACTCTTGTTTGCCACAGCCTGTGGCGGCAACCAAGTCGAAAAAAAATCGGACGAGACGCAATCTACGACAGAAGTCGGCACTGACCAAATACCGTCCAGCGAAGAAAAAAAAGAAGACTTGCCAGAAACGACGGCCCCCGCCCCTTCTCCTCCTAAACCCAAGGCTACGACAGATGAGAAAAATTCGGCCCCTACCCCACCCGCACAGAATGCACCCTTAAACACCAATGTCACTGCTCCGAGTGCGGTCAATGGCTTTGTAAATATTACCAGACTCGATCCATCCATTCGACTGGACATCAAGTATGCGACGACCGACAATTTTACAAAATCAAAAATTTACGATTGTCCGGCATGTCTGCTACGTCCTGAAGCTGCTCAAGCTATTGTGAAGGCACAAAAAGCATTGAAAAAGAATGGGTTAGGGTTAAAAATGTTCGATTGTTACCGGCCTCGGCCTTATCAACAACGACTATGGGACAAAGTGCCGAATCCAGACTATGTGACACCGCCTGCCAAAGGCTCCATGCACTCACGTGGTGCTGCCGTAGACCTCACGATTGTGGACGCGAGCGGGAAAGAACTCGATATGGGAACGCCTTATGACTTCTTTGGCCGCGAAGCGCATACCGATAACAACAATCTGCCACAAAAAGTACTTGCCAACCGCAGAATTTTGCGTGTGGCTATGGAAGCCGTTGGATTCAAAGGTATTCGTACCGAGTGGTGGCATTTTTCATACCAAAACAAAGAATGGCCGCTATCTGACTATGTTTGGCCCTGCGACAACTAGAAGTGACACTTTTTTAAAAAGTGTCACTTCTGACAACTCATCTACATGAATTTCAAATTTCTATTCCCAACGTTCCGAAATCGCTATCTGTTTGTCAAAAAGCGTTTAGAGCAATACCAATTCCCTAACGGAACAGCCCTCAACCTCGGTACCGGGGAAGGCGATTACGACCGTATGATTGCCGGACATTGCGCCCAATTGATTGGCTGCGACGTGAACGAAGAAGACCTCGCGCATGCCCGCCAGCTCAATGGCGATGTGCCCAACCTTCGATACGAGCCGAATAACGCCCTGGCACTTTCCTATCCAGACTCGTCGTTCGATCTCCTTGTGTCTTGTGAAGTCATTGAGCATGTAGGGCAACCCGAAAAGATGGTGCAGGAAATGGCGCGTGTATTGCGCCCGGGAGGTATCGCTATCATGACATTTCCCAGCCGCGAATTCCCGATCACATACGACCCTGTGAACCGATTTTGGCAATGGGTGCGCAAACCTTCAGATCGGGAAAATTTGATCTCACAAGGGGCTTACGCCTTCGGCCACGATTACCTCATTGGCTCCGCAGATTTTAAAAAATGGGCGGAAGGCGCCGGCTTTGAAATCCTTGAATTTAAAGGGCTTAGCCGCCATTTAGTGGGGATTCTGGAAGTGTATTGGACGGGCATTGCCCAAAGTATTTTCAAGAAAAACGCCCGCAATGTGACTTCAGACACTAAGGGCGGGGTGAAAATCCGCCCCGCCTCTACAGGAGAACCTTGGCTGGTATTTATCACCGATTTTTTGCTTTGGCTCGACCGTGTTTTGTTTGGCTGGACAAACAGAAGCATTGGGAAGGGCATTGTGCTTCGGAAACGCTAACTTAAAACCTTCTGTTCCGACGAGTATAGTGTCCAAATTCATTTTTCTTTGATAAGCACTTCGTTGCTGGCAATCAATCGGAGACACTGTTGTTTTCCAACGATTTGCCTCAAGCCTGGTATTTTTTGCAATTGGCCGGAGAAGGACACCGATGGACGGTGAAAATCCTGAAGCATTGAGAAGAAACTATGGCTATAAACGGTGTCGGGGCTAACACCCCTATGTGACTTTTATACATACCCTACATCAAGAAGAGGCCTGCCGAGTTAAAGCTTGACAGGCCTCTTTGTTCCAGACATCTTTTACTCTAGAAATTATTACTGTTTCACCAATTTCACCGCAGCGCTCGACTGCCCCGCGCTGCGCAGGTTGGCAAAATAAACGCCTGCATCCCAATGGTTGCCAAGGTTTAAAATGCCTGTTTTGGAAGCAAGTTTTTCGGAGAAAACGACTTGTCCCAACAGGTTACGGACTTCCAATAATGGATTTTCATCCGCGTTTTCCCAAGAGAATTGGATGGAAAAATCGGAAGCAGATGGATTTGGTGAAACGAATAGGGTCGCTGAATCATCCAAATCTGGCTGAACACCCACTGTGGATGGTGTTACCTTGAAAATATCAAGGGCGCTTTCCAGCCAGTTGCCCTCAGGCACATCCGTCGCTGAAAATTCAATTCGGATATTGTCGCTCAGCG
>JACMMM010000082.1 GCA_014379065.1 Saprospiraceae bacterium | reverse complement strand
TCCTAACCCGACAAACGATTTATTATTTATTACATGCCAAGGGAGTTCGACATCTTCTGTGCAGGTAATAGACAATCTGGGTAAGGTAATTTTTAAGGATAATGCCTTTGTGCCTGACGGAACTCTACGAACCATTAGCCTTAAAAAAATGCCATCCGGTTCATATTATGTGCGGATTGTAGGCGATGGGTTTGCAAGGACAATCCCCGTTATAAAGAATTGAATAAGGGGGGTAGGCTGCACTGTTCGAGTTCTCCCACTGTGCTGAAATGAAAAGGAGAGGCCGTCTGTGGATGACCTCTCCTTTATTTTTAGATGAGATAATGAAATGAATTTCGCGCTACACCAACTCCATCTCCACTTGTTTACCCGCCATAGCCCGAAAGGGCGAAGGCGGGTTCAACTTCCCTCAATCCACCAACTCCATCTCTACCTGCCTTTTCCCCAAATCCACCGCGGCAATCTTTACCTCCACCCGGTCGCCCATTTTAAATGAACGTTTGTAGCGGCGACCCGTAGCCCGAAGATTTCCTTCTTCGAGGGTGTAGGTATCGTCCAGGTATTTGAAATCCACCAGGCCTTCGGCTTTTGAACCTGCCAATTCCACAAAAAAGCCCCGTTCGATGATACCGCTGATGATGCCCTCGAAGGTTTCTCCGATGCGGGTGGAAAGGAATTCGGCCTGTTTGTACTTGGTGCTTTCGCGCTCGGCCTCTGCAGCTTTGCGCTCCTGGTTGCTGATGTGTTTGCACTGTTCTTCGAGTTTTGCAGCGTCCACGCGATAGGTTTTCCCGTCGAGGTTTCGCTCTAAAATCCGGTGTGCCAGCACGTCGGAATAACGGCGAATGGGTGAAGTAAAGTGCGAATAGTGCGTGAACCCCAAGCCGTAGTGCCCGATGTTGTTTGGGCTGTAAACGGCCTTGGCCATACACCGGATGGCAAGCGGTTCGAGCACTTTCAGGCGATCGTCGGTGCGGGCTTTTTTCATCAAGGCGTTGAACGACTGTGCGATCTGCTTGGGTGTGTCCACTTTCATGGGAACGCCTAATTCGAGCGCAAACCGCGCAAAATCCGCAATTTTGGACATGTCCGGCAAATCGTGTATCCGGAAAATAAAGGGCACGATTGCGCCTGATTTAACGCCTGACGCACCCTCGTCTTTTCCTCTTTTGAGGGGTGGTTGCATATACAAAGCCACTTCTTTGTTGGCCAGCAGCATGAAATCTTCAATGAGCAAATGTGCCTCTTTGCGCTCTTTGACGTAAGCTTCCAATGGCGTGCCATCGGGGGCAAGTCGGAAACGCACCTCATCGGTCTCGAAGCCAATGGCCCCGTTTTTCTCCCGCTCTTTGCGCATTTTGCTGGCGAGGCGTTGGAGGTTTTTGAGCGCCCATTCCAGTTCTGCGAAGCGGGGATGGTTCTGCAACTCCTCAGAAGGTTTTTTGTCCAGAATGGTTTGCGCTTCTTCGTAAGCAAAGCGTTTGGCGCTGTGAATCACCGTTTTGCCAAACCAGCGCGACACAATATTGTCTTTTGGGTCAAAAACAAACACGGCTGAAAAAGTCAGGCGGTCTTGTTCCGGAACGAGCGAACAAAGGTTGTTGGACAGTTTTTCGGGCAACATCGGGTTGCAGCGATCCACCAGGTACACCGAAGTGCTGCGCTCATAAGCCTCGCGGTCTAGTGCGGAATCAGGCTTCAGGTAATGGGTCACATCTGCAATGTGTACGCCGATTTCAAGGTTGCCTCCTTCTAATTCACGGATGCTCAGGGCATCGTCGAAATCCTTGGCGTCTTCCGGGTCTATGGTGAACGTGAGTATGTCGCGGAAATCGCGGCGGCGTTCAATTTCTTGTGGAGAAATGGTGTCGGGGATGCGGGCGGCTTCGCGCTCAGCCTCCTCAGAATGCGAGAGTTGGAACCCGGTATTGATGAGGATTTTGTTCATCTCCAGCTCATGACCACCAATTTTTCCCAGCACTTGGGTGACTTTCCCAACAGGTACGCGCCCCTTGCCTTCCTGCCAATCCGTGACTTTTACCACGACTTTATCGCCGTCTTTGGCTTCATGGATGGCCTCTATGGGCACAAAAATATCCGTGGGCACATTGGGATTATCGGGGATGAAAAGCGCGTATTTGCGGTTCAGGCGAATGGTGCCAATGAAAAATTCGTTGGCACGCTTGAGCACTTCAAGTACCTCACCTTCAGGCTTGCGCTGGGTTTGAGCATCCCCTCGGCGGCCTCCGCGATAGGGTGCCGGTGCAAAGAGCATCACCCGGACGATATCGCCGTTCAAAGCGCCATTCACATACTTGGGCGGCACATACACATCCGTATCCATCAACTCAGATACAATGTATGCTGCGCCCGTGCGCGTCATGTCTACGCGGCCTTCAACGATTTTGCGGGAGGAGGGACGTTGGATGTTGGACGTTTTATCCGCCGTAGGCTTGCCGAAGGAGGATGGACGTTGGACGTTGGACGTTGGAGGTTGGAGGTCTGATCTTTTTATTTTGGAGAATTCATCTCTTAGGGACGATTTGCCCTGAACCTTTTTTCCATTATCAGGAATTCCTTGTCCGTCATCCACGGTCAGGCGTCCGAGTGCGATGCCAAATTTATTTTCGGCAAACTGTGCTACGGAACCCGCCTGTACCAATTGTTGGAGGGCATGTTCCGTAGAATCACGGTTGTTTTCAATACGTAGGTGGTCAGTGATTTGGCGCGGCGCAAAACTTTTTTTGGGGTGGCCGAGCAGAAATTTGAGGATTTCGATCTGGAGTTGTTGGGCGGTCAGTTTTTTGCCGCTGTTCTTTTTTTTCTTGGTCATCGTTTTGGTGAAGCCCCGATATTAATCGGGGCGGAAATTCTTTTTGGATTAAAAATTATGGTTAAAACATGAAAATGGTAGAAAAGTTCCCACGAACAGGTGACACCTCCTCATGCTTCGGAGATGTCACCTGTTCGTGAGCAAAACAAAGCGGCCCTTGGTGATTCGCCAAGAGCCGCTTTCTGATATTATCCGATTGATAGGATCGTTCTTATCTCTTTTCGATTTTTTGCGTTTTCGCAACTTGTTTGTTGCGGCCCAC
>JACMMM010000730.1 GCA_014379065.1 Saprospiraceae bacterium | reverse complement strand
TCTCAGTATTCGCACAGTGCACACGCCTGACTTTGCTCCGTGCTTACCAACAAGATGAGATTTTTACCCCGTATGGCCGCATTATCCAAACTCGGGACCCAAGATAGCAAATTGTTTTTGAGGCAAACCGGGAGTTGCATTTGAGCCCCTATACATACGAATCAAGGGACGCAACAGAGTAAATCCCATTGAAGAAACAAATTCACTCCATGCCAGTGTGTGAGCCGGCACATCGATTACTATCGCCTTACCTTCAGCCTTCCGCACGGCGGCAGAAAGAAGCTGCGCGGCGACTTCGAAGCGTGTTGCTACAATGGGACCAATGTGATCAAAATTATATCCACGCCTTCCGAAACAAAACCCGCTAACCTTCCCATGTTCCTCGAATACGAAAGCAAGCTCTTGCGCCCGTTTCATGTTCCATTGGAGCACCTGCTGGCGATCCGCACCAAATACCTCGCGGTCCAGTTTCAAAATCCCGGAAAGGTCGTTGGCCTCTATAGCCCGTGCAAAAGAACTGGGTAAGTTTTTAAATTCATGGGGACCAATGTGCATTCGGTTAATCGGATATTCGTCTATGAAATCCAATTTCGAGTAGACGGCGCGGCCGGCGGGAGTGGCGTCGAGCTTTATTGTTTCATTATTCGGGACAAGCTGCAATGCCTCATTTAACAACTGGGTGCCTATGCCTTCGCGCTGCCTGTCAGGGCTGACAAGCACCATACCGATCCAGGAAAAGCAATGTTGGTAGCGACAAGTAGTTACCGTTCCGATCACCTTTCCCCGTTCATCGATCCCAACAAGGCAACCATGTGGATTCATTTTTAGAAATAATTCCCAATCTTCAGCCTGTTGGTTCCAACCCGCAGAACGGCAAAGTGAAAGCCCTGCCGGAATGTCCTCATGCCTCATGTGTCGATAAGAGATCATCGCTCAATAAAACCGTTTCCACGTGTCCGGTCAAGGTATAAAAAATGTTTATAAAAAGGCGTTTACGAGGTGAAGTATCTGTATTTTTCACGAAGCGGAAGGAATGCAGTATTTTGACAATACGATAAACCAGATGGAAATAAATTCATTGTATCAGCAGTTATTAAAACCTTCGGACGATCTGTTAACAGACATCGCGCGACTTGATGGCGACATCCTGATCTTGGGCGTTGGGGGCAAAATGGGACCAGCCCTTGCCCGACTCGCGAGAGCAGCTGCCGATGCTGCCGGTATAAAAAAAGAAGTGATCGGTGTGGCGCGTTTTTCTCAACCGGGTTTGCAAAAGAAACTCGAAGCGGAGGGAATCAATACGTACGAAGCGGACCTGCTTGCAGACGATCAGCTTCAACCACTACCAACAGTAAAAAACGTACTTTACCTGGCAGGAACAAAATTTGGAACAACGGGGAAAGAATCTTTTACCTGGGCAATGAACAGTTACCTTCCCGGTCGGGTAGCGGAAAAATTTAAGGATTCACGCATCGTGGTTTTCTCCACAGGAAACGTCTATCCGCTGATGCCGGTAAGTTCCGGTGGCGCTTCTGAAACACAAAGCGCAGAACCTATCGGTGAGTATGCCCAATCCTGTCTGGGAAGAGAAAGGCTATTTCAATATTTCTCTGAGAAAAACAAAACACCCACGTTAGTCTACAGGCTCAATTATGCCAATGACACAACGTATGGTGTGTTGGCTGACATCGCAAAGGCGGTAAAAGAACAACGCCCTATAGATTTGCGCATGGGATATGTGAATGTTATCTGGCAGGGTGAAGCCAACGAAATGGCCTTGCGCGCACTACATCATTGCAGTTCTCCTGCCAGGATCCTTAATATAACAGGACCACAAACATCATCCGTGAGGCGTGTAGCAGAACAGTTCGGCTCATTGTTTAATATCAAACCCATCTTTGCAAACGAGGAGCAAAGCACAGCCTTGTTAAGCAATGCTGCAGAGTCATACCGACTTTTTGGTCCGCAAAAAGTATCGCTTCAGCAAATGATTGAACTGATCGCGGGCTGGATTACTACCGGCGGCGCAACATTGAACAGGCCGACCCATTTTCAAGAGAGAGAAGGCAAATTCTAACAGAACTGAAGCAACCAGAGGCAAATGAAATTTCCGGATCTTGATACAGCCATTAACAAATTACTTCAGGCAGGAACTATTATACCCGCGCACCCGCTCGCATTACAAGAAGATTTGAAGCTCGACGAAAGGAGGCAGCGGATATTAACACAATATTATATTGCCTCCGGGGCGGGAGGCTTGGCAGTCGGCGTCCACACGACGCAATTTGAAATTCGAAAACCCGGCATCGATCTATTGGAACGGGTTTTAAAGATCACGGCAGATGAAATTGATCGCGCAAATTTAAATCATCCTTTTATTAAAGTTGCCGGAATTGTCGGCCCAACCGCGCAAGCGATTAAAGAGGCGGAACTCGCCACACAATACGGGTATCATTTGGGACTGCTCAGCATGGGTGGATTACAGGCATATTCCGAAGCCGAGCTTATTGAGCGTACCCAGGCCGTTGCATCTATCATGCCCATCTTTGGTTTTTACCTTCAGCCTGCCGTAGGTGGCCGATTGCTGAGCTATCGTTTCTGGCGTGCGTTCGTTGAAATACCCAACGTTTACGCCATCAAAGTAGCTGCGTTTAACCGTTACCAGACGTTGGACGTTGTGAGAGCGGTCTGCGATTCCGGCACAAGTGATCGGATTGCGCTATATACTGGAAATGATGATAATATTGTTGCGGATCTACTAACTCCCTATAGATTCACCATCGGCGGCCAGGAAGTTGAAAAAAGATTTGTGGGAGGCTTGCTGGGGCATTGGGCCGTATGGACCAAAGCAGCTGTCGGTCTCCTGCAGGAAATAAAATTGGGTAATACGAATAACATTAACATCGGCAACTTACTATCGGAAGGTATCAAGATCACGGACATGAATGCAGCGGTCTTTGACTCCTCAAACTCCTTTCACGGATGTATTCCCGGAATCCATGAAGTGCTGAGGAGACAGGGATTGCTGGAGGGCCTTTGGTGTTTAAATCCCAACGAGCAACTTTCCCCCGGACAGCTGGAAGAGATCGACCGGGTAATTCAGTCTTACCCAGAATATACTGACGATCAATTTGTGCGCGGATTTCTTAAAAAAATAGACATCACCACGCATGAATAAAAGATTATGCTGAAAGAAGATATCAAAGTATTGGCGCAGCGATTCCATCCGGATATCGTCAAACTGCGGAGGCATCTTCACACCTATCCTGAACTTTCGTTTCAAGAACATAAAACAGCGGCATTTATAAAAACTCAATTAGATGCGCTGGGAATTTTGTGGAAGCCTGTTGCAGGCACTGGTATACTGGCGATGATTGAGGGGAAACTAAAATCGGATCAGGTAATTGCCCTGCGGGCTGACATCGATGCCCTCCCCATTCAGGAAACTAATATGGTGGAGTATGCATCCCAGCATCCAGGCGTTATGCATGCGTGTGGTCACGATTTTCACACTTCTTCCCTGCTGGGTACGATTAAAATTCTTCAGGCGATAAGCGATAAATTTGGAGGCACGGTGAAACTGTTGTTTCAGCCAGGCGAGGAAGTTTTGCCAGGTGGCGCCAGTTTGATGATAAAGGAAGGAGTACTAGACAACCCTAAGCCTACCGCTGTCATTGGGCAGCACGGAATGCCCCGAATTGAAACTGGTAAGATCGGTATTCGCAAAGGCAAACACATGGCCTCTATGGATGCTGTTATTGTTCGTGTGATCGGAAAAGGTGGCCATGGGGCAGAACCCCATTACAATATTGATCCGGTAGTCATCGCATC
>JACMMM010000729.1 GCA_014379065.1 Saprospiraceae bacterium | reverse complement strand
GCCATTTGATATCATCAGCGCCAGCATCACTCCGAGTGGCCCCACTACCATTTGTCAAGGAAATTCTGTGACGCTCACGGCCAGCGCAGCAAGCACTTATTTGTGGAGCACGGGCGCAACTTCCCAAGCCATCAATGTTTCAAGTTCGGGAAACTATACAGTGACAGTTTCAAGTACCAGTGGCTGCTCGGCCATTTCTAGCGCTATCTCCGTGACCGTCAATCCGTCACCATCAACTCCCACCATTACGCCGAGCGGCCCTACCGCTTTTTGTCAAGGTAATTCGGTGACGCTCACCGCCAGCGCAGCGAGCACTTATTTGTGGAGCAACAATGCCACCGCCCAAGCCATAATAGTATCTAGTACAGGAAATTATATCGTGACGATCACAAGCGCAAACGGGTGTTCCGCCAGTTCAAGCGCCACCTCTGTGACGGTCAATCCCTTGCCACCTGTCCCCACGATCACGCCGAGCGGCACGACCACTTTTTGTCAAGGCAATTCCGTGACGCTCACGGCCAGTTCGGCAAGCACTTATCTGTGGAGCAACAACTCGACGACCCAAGCCATAACTGTCTCTAATTCAGGAAATTATGGCGTGACGATCACGAACGCAAACGGCTGTTCGGCCATTTCTACGGCCACCTCTGTGACGGCGAACCCTTCACCACCGCCCCCCGCAATCACGCCAAGTGGCCCTACCACTTTTTGTCAGGGCAATTCCGTGACGCTCACCGCCAGCGCGGCAAGCACTTATCTGTGGAGCA
The DNA here is from genome assembly GCA_014379065.1 of Saprospiraceae bacterium. GTDB lineage: Bacteria > Bacteroidota > Bacteroidia > Chitinophagales > Saprospiraceae > M3007. The sequence continues at coordinate 5,212 of JACMMM010000729.1, read as the reverse complement.
ACGGCGCGACGACCCAAGCCATAACGGTCTCTAGTTCAGGGAACTATGGGGTAACGATCACGAACGCGAACGGGTGTTCCGCAAGTTCAAACGCTACTTCTGTGACAGTCAATCCTTTGCCGCCAGTTCCCACAATCACACCGAGCGGCGCGACCGCTTTTTGTCAAGGCAATTCCGTAACGCTCACGGCTAGCGCGGCGAGTACTTACCTTTGGAGCAACAACTTGACGACTCAAGGCATAACTGTATCTATCTCAGGGAACTATATCGTGACGGTCACGAACGCAAACGGGTGCTCAGCCAGTTCAAGTGCTACCTCGGTGACGGTCAATCCACTTCCCCCTGTCCCCACAATCACGCCAAACGGCGCAACCACTTTTTGTCAGGGCAATTCCGTGACGCTCACCGCTAGTGCGGCAAGCACTTACCTGTGGAGCAACAGCGCCACCACCCAAGCCATAACTGTTTCAAATGCAGGAAATTACGGGGTGACCATCACGAACGCGAACGGGTGCTCCGCCATTTCTACGGCTACCTCGGTGACAGTGTATCCCTCGCCACTAGCGCCCATCATCACTTTAATCGGCACAACACTTGCTTCAAGCAACCCAGCGGGCAATCAATGGTATTTGAACGGTAACATTATTCCAAACGCTACTGCCCAAACTTATCCCCTGACACAAAATGGCGATTATACGGTTTTGGTTACGGATACGCATGGATGTAGTGCCAGCTCCACCGTTTTTCATTATGTCCATACGGGGACAGAAACCATAACGGAAAGCAATACCGTTTTAATCGTTCCTAATCCAAATGACGGAAAATTCAGGGTTGAAATGCAAAACAGATCGCTTCAGATGGAAGATCTTGATATTGAGGTTTACAATTTATTGGGAGAGAAAGTTTTTATGACCCATGTACAGCAATTGAACCCCATTATTGACATTTCTTTGCAGCCCGGCGGGACTTATTTCGTGAAAATAAGCGGTGCAAAATGGAAGCGCGTCGTCCCAATAATAAAAATTTAATACCGTCAGGCAACCCATTTCCCTCAATCACCATCAAACACTTTGTTCAAACCAACATGCAACCATTCAGCGATCAGGAACTTGTAAGCGGTGTACTGCAAGGCAGTTCGGCACATCAAACGGCACTTTATCGCCAGTTCAGTGTGCCGATGTTTCGAGTGTTGCTGCGCTACGCTAAAGACAAATCAGAGGCCGAGGATATGCTGCAAGATGGTTTTGTACGAGTTTATCGCGACATGGGGCAGTTTCGGGGCGACGGAGCGCTAGGGGGTTGGATACGACGGATTATGGTGAACACAGCCCTCAGCCATTTGCGCAAACAGCGCGATTTTGTGCGAGATGTGCCGGATTTCAATGTTTTTGAAAGCAAATTTCACACAGAAGAAGATTTTGCTTCCAATCTCGACGCTCAAACCCTCTTGTCGTACCTACAAAGACTTCCACCAGGCTATCGAACGGTGTTCAACTTTTACGCTATCGAAGGATTCAGCCACGAAGAAATCGCCGAGCAGTTGGGCATTAGTATCGGCACCAGCAAAAGCCAATTGTTCAAAGCCAGAGAGTTTCTGAAAAAAATACTCAACAAATCTTTTATTTCTTGACCATATCCCTCAAAAAAACCCACAATCCGACCCATGACTGAGCAACAGGCGCAAAGCCCCATCGACGATCTTTTTCGCAAAACCTTTGAAAACCAACCTGCTTCGCCCGCCGAATCAGGTTGGGACACCCCTTCTGACCGCGTGTGGCAACACGTTCAAGCGAACATCTCAAAGCCCAACAAAGGCTGGGGAACGCAATCGCTCGTTTTGATCGCTGCATTGCTCGTCATACTGGCCGCTGGCATGTACTGGATGTTCATACGTCCCGTTGAAAAGCCCGCCATTCCGGAGCTTGTCACACCCCTTGAACAGCCCGTGGCGACCCCTACTCCAGCTTCGGGAACCCCAGCGGAGAACCAGCCTATTATAGCTCCAAAACCGTCGAAGGGCGCCAATTCAGCAAAAGATACACAAAGTAACCCAGCCCCTCGAAACAGCACGGAGGAGCACCAAGCCAAACCGGCCAACAATACGGCCCAGCCACTCCCCGGCAGCAAGCCCACTTTGCCACCCAATACCACGGAGGCGCAAAAAAAGAAAGGCGAAGGCAATTGAACGACAACATTTTAGCAGTAATAAAGAAGCCCGGCGGAGAAGTTCCGTCGGGCTATTTTTTGGGATTTACGAATTACGATTTTGGATTTACTATTATTTTGATCCGAAAAAGGCATTAATTTCGCCTTTTTCGGATCAAAATAATCGTAAATCCAAAATCGTAATTCGTAAATCTTCTCACTTCATCTCCCGAATCCAGGCTTTGATGATCTCAATTGCCTCGCGATGCGGCAATTGCCTACCCAATTCAGGCATCCGAATCCCCGGGTCGTCACTTTCCATGCGGAATACGAGGATACTCTCATTGGGTTTGCCGGGAACGATGCCAAAACGGCGGTTGCCACTGCCGCGACCTGCGGCGACAGGTGGCTTGCCGACTCCTAAGCGCTCAAGGTCGGTTTGATCGTATTCAAGAAACATCCCGCTAGTGTTCGCTGGGCCATGGGGATTATGGCAATGGGCGCAGTTGGCATCAAGGTAAGCGCGGGCTCGAAGCGAGTGATATTGAGATATTGGGATATCGGGATATTGTTTTAGGAGTTCTTCGTCGGAAAGCGAGTAATCCGCCAAGCGTGGAGTAGTGGCGAAATCAAAGATTTTGGGCAGTTCTAATCTTCCAGATTTTTGCCAAGCAAGTAATTGATTCTCACCATTTTCCTCCCGGTTAAGTTGGCGGGCCGTGATGCCGATGGGCACAAATTGTCCGTCATAAGAGTGGCAGCCCTTGCACTGGTTGAGATTGGGCGCGATGTATTCGATGCTTTGCTTCTTGCCATTTCCATCTACCCAAGTGACGGGAAAACTGGCACCGGCCACCTCCAAAAAAGCATCCGTTTGTTCGGCGTTCCAAAGGTATTCGAGGGCTTTCCAACCTTTTTCTTCTTTCAACAAAAGCCTGGTTTCCAATATTTTACGACCCTTTTCGGGTGCTCTTGCGTCGTTCCAGTAAAAGAAATTTTTGATGATGACCGCGCCGGTGGGGAAGGCAAACGCCCGCTCTGTATCGTACTTCATTTGTTGGCCATCGGGTAAAAAAACAAAGCGCGCCTTTTCTGCATAATCGCTGAAAAGTGGGGCGTTTACTTCGTAGGGGAACACATTGGGCGCAGGCGCGAGATCGGATATTTTGCCTAAAAAAAAGGAGTAGTCAGAGAGACGCGTCTTCGTCTCAACTTCCCGAAAGTTTGAAACTTTCGGGAAGTTCGATGCGAACCCCTCGAAATTTGACAACTTTTTAAAAGTTGTCAAATTTTCACCCGCCCCTAGCATTGCCAACGCAAATGCCAGCAATATTCCAATTTTAAAATTCGCAGTCATACGGCTTCATATTTTTGCTGATTTTGCCTTTGAAAAGCCCGAGTTTGTCGGCTCGAATGTTGGCAAAAGAGCCGTTTTCATTGTTTCGAATGCAAATTTCATAACCGGGCTTTAGCCTGCCATTTGCATCAAGCCAATCAGGGTTTTGAATGCCATCATAGAGAATATGCGGCACTTTCTTGCCAAATTTCCACCAAAAAATAAAGCCGAGTTTACTTTTCCAGGTCGGCATGCGCTTGCCCATGGAATAGAGGTTGTCATGTATGAAAATGCGCGAAGGGTATGGGTTGTAGTCTTTGTCTTTGATGGGCGTTTCGGCAATAAAATAACTCACGATGACCGTGGAGGCCGTTTTGTTGTCCCATATTTTGTTGTTGAACACCTCCACATCCTGAGTAGCGAGGATCATGACCCCGGTACCGGGCGGCACTTTGCCCACAATGTTTCCTTTGGGCGCAAAGTTTCGGAAATTGTTGCGCGTTACAAGGTTGTCGTGGACTTTGACGTGGCCGCCGCGCTTTTTTGGCAGATCGGGCAAGTCGAACACGAGGATGCCGCCTGTGTTGTCGTAGGCTTTGTTTTTCCAAACCCAGGCATTGGTCGTGTTTTCGATTTCAATACCCGCCACGTTCCATTTAGCTACGCAATCCGTCACCCACACCGAGTCGGACTGGCCGACATAGATGCCCGCGTCGGAAGCGCCAATGGCCGTGCAGCGTTCTATGCGGACGTTTTGGCACTGCACCGGGTACAGCGCATAAGAACCGTTGGAGGCTTTTGGCTTTCCCGTCCATTGGGCGGTGATGTCTTGTAACGTCAATCCCCGCACCTGCTGGGTTTTGATGAGGTCGCCTTTGGAGTCTTCTATGGTAAACTGCTCTAGGACAATGTTTTCTGCGTTGGTGACCTTGATGCCTTCAGCGCCTTGTTTTTGATTTTTAAAGGAAAGCACGGTCTTGCCCTGTCCTGCACCACGCAGGGTGATGTTCTTTTTCGCGTCGAGCCAGAGGGTGTTGGAAAGTGTGATAGTGCCTTCCGGGAATTCGACGGTGGAGCCGTCTTCGGCGAGGATGAGAAGGGTTTGGAGGCGTTTTTCGATCTCGGGCTGGGCTGAGAGGGCGTTTGCTAAGGCAATAAAGAAAAGCGTAAGGAAAGGTCGTTGCATCGTAGATTTTCTTTTGGCCAAACATACGAATAAAAAAAAACTCCGACGGTTGCCCGTCGGAGTCTTTGAATCTTATCGTCAAAATGCTTAAATCGCTTATGCGAGTTGGACATTGACAGCGTTCAAGCCTTTTTTACCTTGTTGGGTTTCAAAAGTGACGGAATCACCTTCGCGGACTTTGTCAACCAAACCGCTGACGTGGACGAAGATTTCTTCGCCTGAGTTTGTGTCGACTACGAAACCGAAACCTTTGGTTTCGTTGAAGAACTTGATAGTTCCAGATTGCATACTAAAAAAATTGAAAAAATGAAAAGTAATTGTTCCGAAGAACGGGGCAAAGGTACATAAATAAATTGAAAATCAATGGGTTCGATTTAATTTCCTGCTCAATGTGTTGTTAACACGTTCCCCTCCTTCACCATTTGAGGGGAAAATAAAAAACTCCGGCGGTTGCCCGCCGGAGTTTTTGAATCGTATCGTCGAATGCCGAATCGCTTAAGCGAGTTGTACATTGACTGCGTTCAAGCCTTTTTTACCTTGTTGGG
>JACMMM010000728.1 GCA_014379065.1 Saprospiraceae bacterium | reverse complement strand
CGCGCGGTTTACCAGCAGAAAGGCCAGTTTGCCAAAGGTGAGAACAGCATCGCACTTGACCGCGCGCTGATCAACACCACGGGCATGCTGTACTACAAACTGGAAACGGCGACAGACAGCGCCACGAAGAAAATGATACAGGCAAAGTAAGCACTGCTTTATAAATGGTGTATAAACCGTCTTCAAAGCCCTTTGGGGTTTTGGAGACGGTTTTTTATATAGCAGGCCAATCAACATTGGCCCAAAAGTTCCCTGACAAAAACCGAATATCCGCCAATCCCGACCGAATATTCCGCCAGGCTGACCGAATTTCAGAAAACTATGGCATATTCCAATTGCGGTATTTATCTTACGCCCGCATTAAGCACTTTTAATCCTGCTCCCTGTCCGGTTTCCCGTTTCCAATTTTTCAATTTGTTGCATAATCCCCACTATTCCCTTTTCTGACTTAGTCGGAAAGGGTAATTGTTCATTGGCGTGCGTGGGCTGCCAAACCTATAAGGTTTCTAAAAACCTACGAGGTTTAAAGGCGCACACAACCGCCGCATCAAAAACCAACTTTTGCTCATGAAAAGTCTCTACTCCAGCCTCTGCGTTCTTTTTTTCTTCCTCTTTTCTTCACCCTTGTTTGCCCTCGACTATTACTGGGTGAACGGCGACGGCGACTGGAGTGATTTTGCCAACCACTGGGCCAAGATCCCCGTGCCTCTAGTCCCGGGCGACTACCATCTGAACGTACCCGGCGCTATGGACGACGTGTTTTTCACAGACAACGCCGGCGTACCCTACACGCTCAACGTGGACGCGGGCAATACCGTGCCGAAGTGCCGAAACATGGAATGGACAGGCGTGCCCGCCGGGACGGTGTGGGGCGGTATGGGAAGCAGGATTGACATTTACGGCTCGCTTAAACTCGACGGGAACATGAGCATCACGTTTTCCGGCGATATTCAATTTATTGCATTTGGTACGTTCAGCACGATTATGAGCGATGGAGTGCATTTTTTTGGGAGTGTCTATTTTACAGGCACAGGAGGCGGGTGGACGCTTTTGGATGCGTTTTACATGGATGGTTCGGTTGTGTCACATACAGGAGGTCTTTTGAACACCAACGGGCAAGACGTACGGGTTATTTATTATGCGGGAGGGGGAGGGGAACTTGATTTGGGAAGTTCTGAATTTACGATAGACGGCGGTTATGGGAATTTTAATTACCTGCCTGCAAATTTCATTGCCGGCACTTCACACATCATTTGCAATAATGCTTCTGTACAAGGCAATCCCTTTGGATTGCTTGATTTCTACGATGTTAGTTTCTATGGAAACGGTGCTAATGGTTTTGCCTGGGGAAATGTGAATGGAACGCTGACGTTCCACGGGTACGGCATAATTCATGGTTACAACTTCAGCAATGTTGTGCAGGAATACAACAATGTCATTTTTGAAGAGGATGGCTTGATTTACAATGCCGCTGATTATCACCACCTCACCCTGACTGCCGGCAAAACTTATACCATCCAAGACTATGCGGTTACAACTGGCACCGACCAAACCATTCTCCTAGGTGGAACCCTCACCGCCCTTGGCGCAGGCTCCTGCGATCAATTCATCACCATCAAATCCTGGCAGTACGGTACGCACTTCAACTTCAGGAATAACTCCGGCGCGACACAGACCGTCCATTGTGCCATTCTGGAGGATTGCCATGCGATCGGCTCCGATCAATTGGAGGTTCTTGACGGGGTAGATTTGGGTAATAACACGGGCTGGATTTTTACCAACCCGCACGGCGCCATGGATCTTTACTGGATAGGCGGCGCTGGCGACTGGGATGATTTCAACCACTGGTCTGAAACAGACGGTGGCCCAGCAGGGACTTGCATCCCGAATGGGGCGACAAATGTGTTTTTTACGGCAAATTCAGGGTTTTCTGCCGGGAACAATCTGGTTAATGTCCCCGTGGATGCATATTGCAAGGATATGGATTGGACAGGAGTAACAGGCAACCCCAACTTTTATGGAAGCGGTGGAGAACTGTATATTTACGGGTCGCTCACATTTGCGCCCATGAGCGAAATGGATTTCAGTTTAGCTAACAATACGCACTTTCGATCTGCTGGCCCTGCGACCATCACCAATGCTGAACAGACATTCCAAAGGGTAATTTTTGAAGGGAATGGTTCATGGGACTTCTTGGACGGCTTCGAGGCAGGAGAGTTAATACATGTAGATGGAACGATCAATACCCAGGGTAAAATGATGTACGTTCGTGGAAACTGGTACGGAAATTACACTTGGCCATTATCTGGGGTACTTTCCAACAAAGGAGCTGAATTGTGGCTTGGCGTGGTGGGCGGACCTAGCTCAATAGTTACACTGGTCACATTCATCTGCGAGTACGAGCCGGAGATTGGACTTGACCCTGAAAATTTCCATGCAGTCGAGTCCGAACTTTTGGTAGATGCTAATGGGTACATTTTTGGAAGAGCTGACCATAAGTTTTGGAAAGTTACCTTTCCGAACCTTCCATTGACTTATTTTGGTTATTTTAGAGGTTCTATTTTAAATAAACTGACCTTCATAGGACCTGGATTAGGTATTGTTGGAGGTGGAGTACAAGGAGAAGGCTCTTCCCTTCATGAGGTGGAAATGCAGGGAGAAGGCAGATTTGATGGTAACCATTCTTATGATATTCTTACGCTAACGGGTGGTCACGGTTATGAATTTGAAAACGTAAAAACACAGACCATCTCGGCTGCTGGCTCACTGAATGTTGTGAACACTTCATGCGAAGGGATGGCCTTCCTCCACACATTCTATCCACTTGCGATGGCAAAAATTGCCAAAACAAGTGGCAATCTAAGCCTCAACAACGTCATCCTCGATTACGTTTTCCCGGATCTTACCACGGGTGCTACCTATTCCGCCACCAACAGCGTCGGCCTCCAACCACAAGTCATAACCGACTGGAATCTAACCAATCCAGCCCCCCGAACCCTGCACTGGGTGGGCAGTGCAGGCGATTGGAGCAATTCAGCCCACTGGTCGCTCAATTCAGGTGGCGCAGGAGGCCAATGCCCGCCTACTCCATTAGATGATGTGTTCTTTGATGGAGGCTCCGGGCTTGGAGGAACAGATGTGGTAAATCTTAATCAAGACTGGGCTTTTTGTAAAAAAATGGATTGGACGGGCGGGAGCGGTATTTTGCACAATGGACTATCGCCCACTAATTGGAATGAAGAAGGTCAAAAATTGGAGGTTTTTGGCGATTTGAAATTCACCAACACCATGGAAAACGACTTTAATGGCGTGGTGTACTTGCGTGCCAATCAACCTGCCACTATTACCAGTGGAGGCAACCATTTCAAAGGCAACCTGCGTTTATGGGATCCAGCAGGGGACTGGTCCTTAAATGATGCACTATATACAGGCATACACTTTAGGCACCATTATGGAAAATTTAGAACCAATGATTTCCCCATGACTATTGCTGGCTCCTGGGAAGCTGGGGCAACTCCATACATGGAAGCATTTATGGGTAATTCAACGGTGACATTCGATGGGAACAACAACTTCGGTTATGGGCTTGCAGATATGTATTACCTATCGGGTTCTTTTCACTGCGGCACCTCAAGTTTTATATTTGACAACGGTGGATATGCCCGAATTACAGCCAATGGATATAACACTCCATTTTACAATGTTACCTTCAAGGGCAACAATTCACTTATATGGGGCGCTAAAATCAAAAACAAATTGATTGCAGAAAACTATATTAATTTAGCACTTGCCAATGGTGACAACTATATCCATGATGCAGAATTTCGGGGCGATGCACTTTTCTTAGACTCCCGCAACTATCACAGCATGAAATTTTTCCCCGGCAAACGCTACACTTTTGCCAACGGAACAACCGATACCATCAAGCCCTACAATGGCCAGGAAGGCCAATTCATCGCCCAAGGCCTTCCTGGCCAATACATCGAGATGAAGTCGGATAACTTCAATACCCCTGCCATCAT
>JACMMM010000727.1 GCA_014379065.1 Saprospiraceae bacterium | reverse complement strand
ATCGAATCAATCCCCCAATCGAACCAATCCCCCAATCGAAAAATCGAGTCAATCAATACATTTCCACCCCGCCAAAGTGAAACGCGCCTTCAATGGCGGCATTCTCGTCGCTGTCTGATCCGTGTACGGCATTCTCGCCGACGCTGGTGGCGTACTTGGCACGAATGGTGCCCGGAGCAGCGTTGGCCGGGTTGGTAGCGCCGATGAGGGTGCGGAAATCTTCCACAGCGTTGTCTTTTTCAAGGATGGCTGCCACGATGGGGCCACTGCTCATGAATTCACAGAGTTCGCCGTAGAATGGGCGCTCGCGGTGTACGTCATAGAATTCGCCCGCCTTTGCTAGGCTGAGTTGCGTGAGTTTCATCGCTACGATACGGAAGCCCGCAGCGTTTATCATTTGAAGGATGTTGCCAATGTTGCCGGCGCGGACAGCGTCGGGCTTGATCATGGTGAATGTGCGGTTGCTTGCCATCTTTGATGAAGTAATAAAGTGATAAAGGCCGCAAAGGTATCCCAAGATTATATTTCAAAACAGGTCAAAAAAAAGGTTTTTAAAAAAATAATCTGTGGCAAAAAGGGCGTTTCGCCGCGAAGCTCGTACTTTTGCCGACCTTTTTTCAAAAAATGGAATTCCCAACAGCGCTTCGTCAAATTATTCATGTCCCGCAGAACGTTGCCATCTTCTCGCATCGCAACCCTGACGGCGATGCTATTGGCAGTTCTTTGGCAATGCGGCACTACTTGGAGCAGTACGGCCACAACGTACATGTGCTGTTCCCTTCAGAGTACCCTGAAGAATTTGAGGCGCTGCCTGGGGCCGGTGATATTTTGATTTGGGACCTCCAGCCAGAAGAATGCAAGCAGGTAATCAACAAAAAAAACCTCCTTATCTTCTTGGATTTCAACGCCTTGGATCGGATTGACAAATTGGGCGACTATGTGCGCAATCTTAAGGTGCCGAGCATCATGATTGATCACCACCTCTACCCTGACCCGATTGCTGATTATGTTTTTTCAGAACCTGTGGCAAGTAGTACCTGCGAATTGGTCTATCGTTTTATAGACGGCTTGGGAGACCGCGATAAAATCATTCCCAATACCGTAGGTAAATGCATCTACACGGGTTTGGTGACTGATACCGGGTCGTTCCGTCATGCCACTAACCCCAGCATTTTTCGCATCACTGCCGATTTAGTGGAGCGCGGCATGGACGACACAGGGATACAAGACATGATTTTCAACTCCCAAAAAGAAAAAAACCTGCGCTTGCTGGGGCATTGCCTCAGCAATCGAATGGAATTTTACCCCGAATTTAAAACGGCCATGATTTGGCTCTCTAGGAAAGATTACGAGCAATTTGACATTCAGCGCGGCGACACAGAGGGCATTGTAAACTACCTGCTCAGCGTGAAAGACGTGCGTATTGCGGCGTTCATTCACAATCAACCTACGGTGGTGAAACTCAGCCTCCGTTCCAAAGGGAACATTGACGTGCAAGAAATTTGTAAAAAACATTTCAAAGGGGGCGGCCACAAAAATGCTTCCGGAGCCTACTCCCACGACAGCCTGAAAGCCACCATTGAAAAATTCAAAAGCATACTGCCAGAATACAAAGACAAAATTTTGGCCAATTAACTCATCTATCATTCACTTAACTCGACAAGAATGCGCAACTTATTGATTTTGTCTGTTTTGACGCTTTTCACCGTTAGCCAGTTAGCTTGCCAAAAAGGCAAAGAAGTAACCACTGCAGGTGGCAACCGCGTCCTCAACCACACCAACCTCGAAGGCCCTAAAGCCACTTTTGGCAAGACCGTGCTCATTAGCGTGAACACTTGGGTAAACGATTCGCTCGTGCAAAGCACCAGTCGCGACGCAGGCGGCCCACGCGAAATCGCGCTGCCCGATTCCAGCCAGATGAAAGGCAAGGTGCCCGCTGTGTTCGAAGCCCTTATGTTGATGGCCAAAGGCGACAGCGCCACCGTGATCCAGCCCCTTGACTCTACGATGAAAAAGGGCATTCCGAAATCCTTCGGCGAGGTTAAAGAAATCCGCTATGAGGTAAAATTGGTGGATATCATTACCCCCGAGATGCTCCAGCAGCGCCAGGCTGAAGAAATGCAAAAAGCAGAAGGCGCTAAAGCACAAGGGATGGTCATCGCTCAAACGGTGACAACCATGCTTGCTGATTACAAAAGCAAAAAACTCGCAAACCTCAAAAAAACAGACACTGGCCTCGAATACGTTATCATCGAACAAGGTACTGGCGCTCCCATCAAGGACGGCGACAACATACCGACCAATTACTATGGCATACGCAAAAGCGACGGCAAAATGTTCGACAATTCCTATGACCGTGGCGGCCCTGCCCCATTCGCGGTGGGTGGCCTCATCCCAGGCTTCAATGAAGGCATGAAACTGCTCAACCGAGGCGGAAAAGCCGTGCTCTTCATCCCGAGCAGCTTGGGCTATGGTGCGCAAGGTGCGGGCGCAGACATTCCACCGAATGCCGATTTGGTATTCTACATTGACATGGGTCAATAAGGTGTCGCGATATTTATTTCGCGATCAAAAATTTTCAGGTTTGGCCTGGTTAGTGAGCGTCTCGTTTAAAGCGAGGCGCTCACTCTTCATTTGTTTTAAAATGCATAAATCTATTTTTTTCACCCTACTCCTTTTTGTGCTTGGCGCGGCAAATGCCCAAGCCCAAAATACTACCGAGCATGGCTATCGGTACATCCAACACCTAAAAAAAGGTGGGAAAATGCCACAACGTGGAGAGGCCATCCTTGCCAATGTAGATATTTACGTGGGCAACTTCTTGCTCAGCAGTTCCAAAAAGAACCCCGGAGGCGTGTACCGATTTGACATCCCTGCAGCGGATGCAGAAGTCAGCCACTATCCTCCGCTCATGGACGCAGCGGTGATGATGGGCATAGGTGACAGCCTTACCATCTTTCAGAATGTGGACGACAATATGCGCCAATACCTGCCTGCCGCAGAAAAGGAAGCAAAAGAAATCCGCTTTGAAGTCGTACTGCTCGAAATCGTGAGCCTTGAACAAAAAGCCGCCGCTACCCGCGCCCTCGAAGCAGCCATTCAGCCAATAGCCCAAAAAGTGCAGGCCAAAGCAAAGGGATACGCCGCAGGGCTGCTCGACAAGGAACTCAAAGCCCGACCATCGGGCCTGAAAATGATCGTTGAGGATGCAGGACATGGCGCACCCGTCCAGCAAGGCGAAGTGCTTCAAGTTCACTACTATGGCTGCCTCAAAGACGGCACGCCCTTCGACAATTCCTTTATCCGCCGACAACCGCTACAGTTCCCTGCCGGCGGCGGCCAAATGATCGCAGGCTTCGACGAAGCTGTATTGTACCTCAACCACGGTGCCCACGCCTATCTGTTTATCCCGCCCGCACTGGGCTACGGCGACCAAGATGCCGCAGGAGGTACTATCCCTGCCAATTCGGAACTCGTTTTTTACATCGAAATCTTTTGATTGATTCGATTGGAACGATTGGGAAGATTGATTCGATTATTTCGATCCGAAGAAAGAAAAATCCATGCCTTCTTCGGATCGAAATAATCGAATCAATCTTCCCAATCGTTCCAATCGAATCAATCGAATCACTTTTAAAATTTTCCGTTTCCATGACTATCGAACAACTCAAAGAGTTGAAAGACAAGCTGGCGGTCCTAAGGAGGTATCTTTGACGTGGATAACCGCGCCAAAGAAGTTGAAGACCTGACCAGCCAAACGCTCGACCCCACTTTCTGGAATGACCCCAAACGCGCCGAAGGCATTCAGCGCAAAATCGGTATGAGCAAAAAATGGCTCGACGATTATGCCGCCCTCGCCCGCGAGCTGGACGACCTTGAAGGGATTTTTGAATTCCAAAAAGAAGGGATGGCTTCTGAAGAGGAAGTTGAAGTGCAATACCAGCACACGCTGGGCGTCCTCGAGGATGCCGAATTCCGCAGCACCCTCAATCAAAAAGAGGACGAAATGAACGCCGTGCTCACCATTAATGCTGGCGCCGGTGGCACGGAGGCCTGCGATTGGTCGGCCATGATCTTACGGATGTACAAGATGTGGGCCGAACGCAATGGCTTCAAAGTCATTGACCTTTTTGAGCAGGAAGGCGATGCAGCGGGCATCAAATCCGCCAGCATCGAAATTCGGGGCGACTATGCTTACGGCTGGCTCAAAGGCGAAAACGGTGTACACCGCCTGGTGCGCATCAGCCCTTTCAACGCACAGGGCAAGCGACAGACTTCTTTTAGTTCAGTGTTCGTATATCCGCTTATTGAAGGCAACGAAATCGAGATCATTGTCAACCCTGACGACATCCGCTGGGACGTGTTCCGGGCCTCTGGCGCAGGTGGACAGCACGTCAACCGGACCGAATCTGCGGTGCGTGTCACGCACATTCCCACGGGTATTGTGGCCGAATGCCAGCAGGATCGCAGCCAGCACCGCAACCGCGACATTGCCATGACCATGCTGAAAAGCCGTCTTTACCAGCTCGAACTGCGCAAGCGCCAGGCAGAACAAGACAAAATCGAGGCAGGGAAAAGCAAAATCGAGTGGGGCAGCCAAATCCGTTCGTACGTCTTGGACGACCGCTGGGTGAAAGACCTTCGTTCTGGATATAAAATTCACAACCCGGATACGATCCTCAATGGGGACTTGAACGAGTTTTTAAAAGCCTACTTGATGTGGGAACGCAATCCGACGGGGGTGGTGGAAGATGATGAGTGATAATTGATTTTGGATTTACGATTTTGGATTTACGATTTAGGGCGCTGGGCTTGGGTAACACCAAGAGCAGCGCCCTAAATCGTAAATCCAAAATCGTAAATCCAAAATCAATTTTCGCTCGCCGTCACATCGCCCTCAGCTTCCAAGGCCAAAGTGTTTCCACTGCCGAGCGCTTTAGGTTCTTCATTTGCATACGCTATAATAAGTCCGTCCTTGGCTTCATTGAGCGTCGCCATCAAGGCAGCGCCCTCTGGCGGGTTTTCACCCAAAATGAACTCAGCAAGCGGGTCTTCTACAAATTTCTGAATAGCACGGTGGAGCGGACGAGCGCCGAACTGTGGGTCGTAGCCTTTTTCCGCCACGAAATCCTTGCCCTCTTCGCTGAGCGCGAGGCTGAATTTCATGTTGTTCAGCCGCAGTGTCAGACTGGCCAGCGCGTTGTCAATGATCTTGAAAATCTCTGGCTTGCCCAGTGAATTGAACACCATCACATCGTCAATACGGTTGAGAAATTCAGGCGAAAACGTTTTTTTCAGGGCGTTCTGGATGACCACTTTGGCATTGTCCTCAGCAGCATCTTGGCGAGCCTGAGTGGCAAAGCCAACGCCTTGACCAAAGTCTTTCAATTGGCGCACACCAATGTTTGAGGTCATGATGATGATCGTGTTCTTAAAGTCTACTCTGCGGCCCATCCCGTCGGTCAACTGACCGTCGTCAAGCACTTGGAGCAGGATGTTAAACACGTCGGGGTGTGCTTTTTCAATCTCGTCGAGCAAGACCACGGAATAGGGCTTGCGTCGTACTTTCTCTGTCAATTGGCCGCCTTCTTCGTAGCCGACGTAGCCCGGAGGCGCGCCGATGAGGCGGCTTACCGAGAATTTCTCCATATACTCGCTCATGTCAATCCGCAACAGATTGTCTTCTGAATCAAAGAGATAGCGCGAAAGGGCGCGGGCAAGTTCGGTTTTGCCAACCCCTGTTGGGCCAAGGAAAATGAAAGAGCCGATGGGCTTTTTCGGGTCTTTCAGACCCACGCGGTTGCGCTGAATTGCCTTGGATATTTTGAGGACGCTCTCGTCTTGCCCGATTACCATTTTGCGCAAGTCGTCGGCCATCAACACCAGTTTTTTGCTTTCGCTTTGACCCACTTTACGTACAGGTATGCCCGTCATCATGGCCACTATTTCAGCAATTTCTTCTTCGCCCACGGGATACCGTGCCACTTTGCTCTCTTCGTCCCACTGCGATTTGGCAAAATCCAGTTGACGCACTTGGCGGCTTTCAAGGTCGCGGAGATTGGCCGCGTCCTCGTAATTCTGGTTTTTCACCGCGTAGTTTTTGCGCTCGCGGATGGCCTCGATCTCTTTTTCCAATTCCTCAATGTGCTGTGGCACCACGATATTTTTCAAATGGACGCGGGCGCCTACTTCATCGAGTACGTCAATAGCCTTGTCTGGCAAAAAACGATCCGTGATATAGCGGTCGCTAAGCCGCACACAGGCCACAATGGCCGCATCGGAATAGTTGACGTTGTGGAATTCCTCGTATTTCGATTGAATATTGCGGAGGATGTGGATGGTTTCTTCCTGTGACGGCGGTTCCACCAACACTTTTTGGAAACGACGGTCGAGCGCACCGTCTTTCTCGATGTACTGACGGTATTCGTCTAAGGTGCTGGCGCCGATGCACTGGAGTTCGCCACGGGCGAGGGCGGGCTTGAAAATATTGGATGCATCGAGGCTGCCGGACGCGCCGCCAGCACCGACCATGGTGTGTATCTCGTCAATGAAAAGAATCACGTCGCGGTTTTTCTCCAATTCGACCATGATGGCCTTGATCCGCTCCTCAAACTGTCCACGGTATTTGGTGCCTGCTACCAAGGCAGCCAAGTCCAACATGACCAGGCGTTTGTTGTGCAGCGTGCGGCTCACTTTTTTCTGCATGATGCGCAGCGCAAGACCTTCCACTATGGCGGTTTTGCCCACGCCCGGCTCACCGATCAGCACTGGGTTGTTTTTTTTGCGGCGGCTGAGGATTTGGCTCACACGCTCTATTTCGCGCTCCCGACCAATGATCGGGTCAAGTTTGCCTTCTTCGGCGAGTTTTGTGAAATCGCGGCCAAAATTGTCGAGCACGGGGGTGCGGCTTTTTTCCTGGCGTTTTTGGGAAGGCGACTGGTAGGTACCGCGCTCTTCGTCAAAATCACCTTCAGATTGAGCCGATATTTTGGGTTGTGCGAGGTCTTGCTCCGAGCGCACATACTCCAGTTCTTTTTTGAAAGAATCGTAGTCCACGTCGTATTCATTTAAAAGTTTAGTGCTGCCGATGTCTGCGTATTTAAGCATGGCCAGCATGAGGTGCTCGGGATGCACCTCTTCAGTTTTGGTCATTTTTGCCTCTACAAAAGTGGCTTTCAGAACGCGTTGGACCTGTGTGGTCATGGCGCATTCGCCCACGTAGAGGTTTTCTGCGGGTGGATAGTTGGAATATCGGGGAATGGAGCGCTCAACGCGTTTTTTGAGGTCGTTCACATCAACCAGAAGAGAATCGAGCACCCGAACGGGCAAACTATCACGTTCGGCGATGATGCCCAGAAGCAAGTGCTCCGTGCCAACATAATCATGTCCCAGTCGTCGTGCCTCTTGGCCGCTCTGGTTGATGATTTGCTTAACAACCGGGGAAAATTTATTGTTCATAGAAGAATAGTGGTCAATTTGTTTCCTCCTTCGTACCGCCGATGGCGGAACTTCAGTCGGTAGAAATGTGGTCAAGCTTTCAATGATTGCTTGAAGCCTCGTTTTCGTGCGACAATTTTAGGCGATTTGTTCCATACAAGGCACTCTTTTGTCTCGCACTTTAACATTTTTTTCTGCACGGAGTTCAGTCCGCCATTTTTGATCGCTAAAAACTGTTGAGCAAATGACAAAAACCCCGCCGAAATCTTTTGGACTGCCAAGCAGTCAGGCGCTAAACACGCTTTGAAATTTTTATTGGAAAAAAACCCACAACCATTACATTTGCCTTCCCAAGGCCGTTTGAAAATGTTCTTTTCAACCATACAATTATTGACAATCAGCCGTCTATGAAATATCAGATTGACAAGCAGGAGCACTATGCAATACTTTCCCTCCACGAGGAGAACCTGAACTCGACCATTGCACCACAACTCAAGAGCGACCTCATATTACTTTCTCAAGAGGGTGTGCGCAATTTTATCCTAGATCTTTCCAACGTAAAATATGTGGATAGTAGCGGACTCTCCGCCATTCTGACAGGCCATCGTCTTTGGAAAGGCACTGGAACATTCGTCCTCGCAGGCGAAATGAATCCGATGGTGACCAAACTCATCGAGATTTCCCGCCTTGAAACCATCCTCACCATCATACCAACGATCAGCGAATCTGTTGATTTTGTGATGATGGAAGAACTGGAGCGACAAATTGAAGGGGAATAACCACACAAACCCTTGAATTGCAAAAGCGTTCTGTCAGTTGACACTGGCAGAACGCTTTTGTTTGATGTTTTAACCATTGCCGGAACAAATTTACGATAAAACAGTTTCATACGAAACTAGACTATTTTCAAAAACGTTATCCCAATATCCGAAACCTGTAATTCTTTTCACCAACCTACATCGAAATTATGAAACAGATAGCATTTCGTTATGGCTTGTGGATGTTCTTCAGCCTTACTGGATTCTTCCTGCTCATGCACATCCTTCATTTGAGCGAAAATTTTTATTTGCGCATTTTTAATGGGGCAATCCACTTAGGCGTGCTTTGGATAGCCTTGCGCGCTTGGACACGTGGACACCACGAGGGGACTTCCGATATTACGGCTGGCGTGGGAGTAGGGATGTTCACCTCGTTTATCGGAGTAGTCCCGTTCGCCTTTTTTATGGCAATATTTTTAAATTTCAATCCTGAATTTTTAGCCAGTATCCAGCGCCAAACGTCTATGGGAGTGTATCTCAATCCTATTACATCGTGCTTTTTTATCGTGGTAGAGGCGATTGTAATGAGCCTGATTGGCTCGTATATTATGCTTCGAATCCTGAATAGCAAGCGAGAGCGAGCTTCTGAAAATAGCGAGGGTGCGGCTTAAAGCCGCACCCCCACTCCACAATTACGAGAGGTATCTTTTGACGACAAACACTTGTATTCAAAATCTATATTTATGAAAAATCTTAATTTTTTGCTGCTGCTCCTGTTCTCTTTCGCCTGCACAAGGCAGCAGATTCAGGAATCCCAACCCACAGAAAAACAACTTTGCGACGGATCTATC
This sequence comes from Saprospiraceae bacterium, assembly GCA_014379065.1. GTDB lineage: Bacteria > Bacteroidota > Bacteroidia > Chitinophagales > Saprospiraceae > M3007. Next base: position 10,082 of record JACMMM010000727.1, on the reverse strand, counting down.
CCTTACACTTTTTTTATTCCAAGCGAGGATAGCATCAGTATCGAATTGCCTACTTGCTTCCGGCATGTACCCTTAGTCGGAATAGATAGCGATGTTGGCCAATTTATGTCATCTGAAGTGAGCCTAGTCATTTATTATGACATTGGGATTGCAGCAGGCTATCAAGTGAAGCAAAATAGTCCAAACAAACAAGTCTTTCAGTCCGTCAATCAGGAGTTCTGGTATGAGCAGATTAATGGCTATGTGTATTTCACTTTCCCGAATGCCGGGCCGGCAAATTTTTACACAGAAGACGAGACCTATGCTACCGAGCTGATTGAGATTATGAAAACTTTAAAGACCAACTGATTAAGCCATTATAAAGGTCTAAACTAAAAACAGGAGCCATCCGAATTTTCGGAATGGCTCCTGTTATTTTAGGCCAATGAAATACCGCGTATCCAAGAGATTCTTACATATTTGCAATAATTTCGGTGCCGAACTCAGAGCATTTCAATTTGGTAGCGCCTTTCATCAAACGCTCAAAGTCATAGGTCACGCGCTTTTTACGGATGCTGCGCTCGATGCCTTTGATGATGAGTTTAGCAGCCTTGTCCCAACCGAAATACTCAAACATCATCACGCCAGACAGGATTACAGACGATGGGTTTACCATGTCTTTGCCTGCGTACTTGGGGGCGGTCCCATGGGTAGCTTCGAAAATGGCGTGGCCCGTGAGGTAGTTGATGTTTGCGCCCGGGGCGATACCAATGCCGCCTACTTGTGCAGCGAGTGCATCGGAGAGGTAGTCACCATTGAGGTTGAGCGTTGCTACCATATCGTATTCGGCAGGGCGGAGTAGGATTTGTTGCAGGAATGCGTCGGCGATGCTGTCTTTAATGAGCATTTTGCCTGCGGCGAGGGCAGTGGTTTGGGCTTCGTTGGCAGCGGCTTCTCCCTTTGCTTCTTTGATGCGGTCGTACTCGGCCCAGGTAAACACGCGGTCGCCGTATTCGCGCTCGGCGAGTTCGTAGCCCCAATCCTTAAATTTGCCTTCCGTAAATTTCATAATGTTGCCTTTGTGTACGAGCGTCAGCGATTTGCGCTTGTACTTAAAAGCGTATTCGAGGGCGGCGCGCACAAGGCGTTCTGTGCCTTCTTTCGAAACGGGTTTGATGCCGATGGAGGATGATTTTGGGAAGCGTATATTCTTCGCGCCCATTTCGTTTTGCAAAAAAGCAATCATCTTCTCAGCCTCAGGGGTGCCCGCGAGGTATTCGATGCCCGCGTAGATGTCCTCGGTGTTTTCACGGAAAATGATCATATCCACAAGACCGGGCTCTTTAACGGGGCTTGGCACGCCTTTGAACCAGCGAACAGGACGAACGCAGGCGTAAAGGTCGAGTTGTTGGCGCAGGGCCACGTTGAGCGAGCGGATGCCACCACCAACGGGGGTGGTAAGCGGGCCTTTGATGGCGACTTTGTATTCGTCAATGACTTTAAGCGTTTCTTCAGGAAGCCAGCTGCCGGTCTTGTTGAAGGCTTTTTCGCCGGCGAGCACTTCTTTCCAAAAGATTTTCTTTTTGCCTTTGAAGGCTTTCTCTACGGCAGCATCGAGCACGCGCACGGAGGCTGCCCAGATGTCGGCGCCTGTTCAGTCGCCTTCTATGAATGGGATAATGGGATCGTTGGGGACTTTCAGTTTGCCCCGTTTGATGGTAATAGCAGAACCTTGCATATTCTTGAATGTAGTAAGTAGATAATTGGTTGATTTGACAATCAGGGTTGTTTTTTAAAGGCGGGCGAAGGTAGCGGTTGAAGCGGCCTCTTCAAAAGTAAAACGTGCAAAAAATGTACTTTTTTTGAGGAAAAGTTAAATGATACCTTTGCTACCACTCAACCTTTTCCGACAAGCCGGGCTAATGTTTGATATTGGATGGATGCGCCACAACAGCCACCTAAGATGGTTGCCTCAGACAAAACAGGCCGGAAAAATGGGACTTGGCGAGGTTAAAGCTTCTTTGTTTTTCTAATGCTTAACACACAAGCAGCCTTTTAATACCGCGCAAAAAGGTTCTTTTTACAAATAAAACGGCTATCTTTTTATAAAAAACCGCTTCTTCTCTCTAAGGAGCGGTTTTTATTATTTTGAAAAAAATGAATCAATGCCTTGTTTTTTCAAAACCCTTTCTACCTTTGCCCTCGGCCAGCGCGAGATTTTGCCCTTTCTGGAGTCTCTTTTTTAATCTCTCCCGTGAACATCACTCCGACACTCTGCGCAAGCCATTTGCCACACTACCCCGGCAAAAACCAATCATAAGTTCACTCAGCAACAAACTCCTGTGGCAAGGACGTAGGTACGCGTGTAGCGCGTGCCACGAGCTGAAATTTTTTAAACATGACCGAAACAATTCCTTCCAGTCGCCCTGAGAAACCTTCCTTATGCCGTTATCCGGCTTTTTTCGTCCTTCTTTTTGCAACATTTGCTGCCACCGCATTCAAGCCCATTAGTAACAAGCCTGGCCGTGCCGAAGACGCAGAAATGATGCAGTTTCGCACTGATGTCACGGGCTACGCCCAAAATTTTCTTGGCCTCCGTTACCGCCATGCGGGGCATTCGCCCAAAACAGGTTTTGACTGTTCTGGCTTCACCAACTTCATTTTGGACGAGTTTAGCGTAAAGGTTTCATCCTGCGCTACTACTCAATCTCGTCAGGGACTAAAAGTGTCGCTCAACGATGTTTTGCCGGGCGACCTCGTTTTTTTTGGCACAAGAGGCCGCATCCAGCACGTGGCCCTGGTGGTTGAAAAAACAGCCGAAGGCATTTTTTGTGTACACAGCACATGCAGCCGAGGCATCATGGTAGAGAATATCTCCACTTCTAAATACTGGAAACCTAAAATCCTATTCGCGCGTGATGTGATCACGGGGCAGGCGGGCTGAAGCGCCGCATCGAAGCAAAACGAGACCCAGTATGGAGAAAGGGTTGTCCTCGCAAGAGGGCAACCCTTTGCATTTCAGGGAGGGTAAAACCGCAATTTCACAGAGGATAAAACCGCAAAATGTAAAACAGGAAAATTCAAAACCGTAAAATTGAGAGAAGACGAGTGTTGCAGCATTTGGGTAGAAGGTCTGATAGAATCTGTTGGCTTCGGGAAACGCGGGAAAAATATTAAAACAGGTTTGCAGACTTTTGGAAAGCAAAACTATCTTTGCACCCGCTTTTGAAGAAAGGCGCTGACAAATTGCTTTGGCATTAAAATTGAAAAGCAAAAAGTCATAACCGCACAGGCCGAATTAGCTCAGCGGTAGAGCAGCTGATTCGTAATCAGCAGGTCGAGGGTTCAAATCCCTTGTTCGGCTCCAACCATGAGTCATCCTGAATTTTTGGGGTGATTCAAGTCGTTTTTTGAGTATTTAGGTGCGTAGCACCCTGAACGTCGGTAGTAATGCCGTGCCATCTGCGATTAGGTGCGTAGCACCGGAACGAACACAGCCTAAACGAGTTCACCTTCCGGTGCTACGCACCTCTTAATTAATTGAAAACGACCTTTCTACCGACGTTTGAGTGCTACGCACCTATCTCACAAAATTCACGATGATTCATATTCGGGATATAGCGCAGCCCGGTAGCGCGCGTCGTTCGGGACGACGAGGTCGCTGGTTCGAATCCAGTTATCCCGACTCAACGAGGTCGTGGCATGGAACGCACCATTATCCCGACCCGATCCAAAAAATTGGATTTTGGCATGTTATTCGTCATTATTTCTACCAAGACGCTGTAAGTAAAGGCACTTGCAGCGTTTTTTTATGCCATGCTAACACTCATTGATACCCACGCCCACCTCTATTCCCACAAATTCGACCACGACCGCTCGGACATGGTGCGCCGCGCCATCGTCGCAGGGGTGACGCGCATGTACCTGCCCAATATTGATGCTGAATCCATCGAAGGAATGCTGGCTTTGGAGGCTGAATTTCCGGATAACTGCTTCGCGATGATGGGCTTGCACCCTTCATCGGTACAGCCGGATACTTACGAAGCAGAACTTGCGACGGTAGAAAAATGGCTCGGCCAACGCACTTGGGCTGGCATTGGGGAAACCGGCATTGATCTTTACTGGGACAAAACCACGCTGGGAATTCAGCAAATCTCCTTTGCCCGCCAATGTGAATGGGCCAAGGATCTTGGTCGTCCGATTATCATGCACAGTCGACAGGCCAACCGCGAAGCCATTGAGGTAGTGCGTCAGGCGCAGGACGGGCGCTTGCGTGGCATATTCCATTGTTTTTCAGGCACTTTAGAGGAAGCGAAGGAGATGATTGAACTCGGTTTTATGCTGGGTATTGGCGGCACCTTGACCTATCCAAAATCGGAATTGCCCAACGTACTGCGCGAGATTCCCCTTGAACACATTGTGCTGGAAACCGACGCGCCCTACCTCCCACCCGTGCCGCACCGGGGCAAGCGCAATGAAAGTGCCTTCGTGCGCCACACTGCCGATGCGCTCTCCGAAGCGAAGGTGTTACCGCTTGCGGAAATTGCGCGCACTACTACGGCCAATGCGCTGAGGATGTTTAGGGAGTGATTTTAAAACATTTCAGGTAAAATTTAAAACATTTTTTTGGAAATTACCGGCAAGAAAACCTAACTTTGTGGAATAAAAATTAGAGCCTGTATGGAATTGGTAATTTACTTGAAAGATGAACAAGATTTGACAGTCTTGGAACCGCTCCTCAAGCGCATGAAATTGCGCTTTGAGAAGAAAAATGGTCACCCTGCCGCCACGAAGACACAAAGTATAACTGCAAAAGAAAAAAATCTGGAAGCGGCTCGTGCTTTGTTGCTCAAAATGCACCAAGAAGGTGTGGATGCCTCCTACTACGGCGACCCTTCAGAATGGCAGCGCGAAACACGAACAGAAGCGACATTGCCTTTCAGAGGCTGAAAAAGCCTGATTTGCCATGCGACTCATTGATTCCAATCTCATTATCTATTTTGCAAAACCAGGCTTTGAGTGGCTGAACAGTCACGTTCAAACTTTGGACTCACATTTTTCCGCCTTAACCAAGATTGAAGTGTTAGGCTACCACCAATTGCAACCTCGAGAAAAAACTTTTTTGAAACTTATTTCAACAGCATCACTCCTCTGAGTCCAACCGATGATATAATCGAAATAGCCATTCGCCTGAAGCAATCTCGAAAAATGTCGTTGGGAGACTCGGTCATTGCCGCTACGGCATTGGTCCATGACCTAGAACTTTACACCCATAACGTTTCTGATTTTGCAGGTATTGGAGGGCTTCGAGTTGTTGATCCCATTCTGTAACAAACCAAATGACACTCACCCACGCTTCCGCCGCCCTCAAAAAATATTTCGGCTACGATCAATTCCGCCCCCTACAGGCAGAGATCATTCAAACCGTCTATGATGGCCGCGACACGCTGGTGCTCATGCCCACGGGTGGCGGCAAAAGCGTTTGTTTCCAAATACCCGCCATTACGCTTGACGGTGTGGCCGTGGTAGTTAGCCCGCTCATCGCGCTGATGAAAGACCAGGTGGAAGGGTTGAGCGCCAACGGCATTCCCGCCGCTTTTATCAATAGCAGCATGAATTCTGACCAGCAGCGAAACGTGGAGACTGCCCTGCTCGCCGGTTACATCAAACTCCTCTACGTCAGCCCCGAGAAACTCGTGTCGCAAAGTTTCCAGCCTTTGCTCAAGCGATTGAAAATCAGCCTTTTCGCTATTGACGAGGCGCACTGTATTTCTTCTTGGGGACACGATTTCCGACCAGAATACACGCAGTTAAAATTCCTGAAAAGCCAATTCCCCGGCATACCTCTAATTGCGCTCACGGCTACGGCAGACAAACTCACCCGTAAAGACATCGTAGCGCAACTTGGCTTGGCAGACCCCGCTATTTTCATCGCCTCTTTTGACCGGCCCAACATCAGCCTGACCGTGCGGCCCGGCCAAAAACGTTTTGAGCAAATCGTGGATTTTTTGAAAGCGCACTCAAATCAATCCGGGATTATTTATTGCCTTTCGCGCAAGGGTTGTGAGGGTTTGGCTGACAAGTTGAATGCCAGGGGTTTCCGCGCCGCCCATTATCATGCTGAAGTACCGTCTGCCCAGCGCAGCAAGGTTCAAGAGGATTTTATCAATGACCGAACCCCCATCATTTGCGCCACCATCGCTTTTGGGATGGGCATTGACAAAAGCAATGTTCGTTTCGTGGCACATTACAATATGCCGCGCAATTTGGAAGGGTACTATCAGGAAATCGGACGGGCGGGGCGCGATGGTTTGTCCGCCGATGCATTGCTGTTTTTCAGTTATGCCGACCTGCTTTCCTATCGCGAAATGTTTGAGCAAGGAGATGCCAGTGAAGTGCAGAAAGACCTGAAATTGGCGAAGTTGGAACGGATGTACCAGTTTGCCGAAGCCCCGGTGTGTCGCCGAAAAACCGTGCTCAACTATTTTGGCGAGCCTTACGACAAGAGTTGCGGCAACTGTGACGTGTGCAAAAATCCGCCCCAGCATTTCGATGGTACGCTTGCCGCCCAAAAAGCGCTTTCGGCCATCATGCGCACCAACCAGCGCGTGGGCATGAGCCTGCTCACCGACATTCTTCGTGGCAGCCAACGCCGTGAGATCCGGGAAAACAATTACCACGAAATAAAAACCTACGGCGCAGGCAAGGAATATGGCTACGACGACTGGCTTTTCCTGCTCTCGCAGATGCTCCACGTTGGCCTCATCGAAATTGCCTACGACGACCACAACTGCCTGCGCGTGACCGAGGAGGGGAAGAAAATCTTGTTTGAAGGAAAAAAAGTTTCGCTGGCAATGCCGCAGCCTAAACTCAAGCCGGGTGAAAAAACCGCGCTTCTACACGTTACGGAAAAGAGCAAAACCCAGCTCATGCGCGACGAGTTACTCCAACGCCTCATGGCCTTGCGGCGCGACTTGGCGGTCCAACAGGGCATCCCGCCATACACCCTTTTCAGCGACTTGACCCTACAGCAAATGGCCGATTCAAGGCCACTTTCCGATGCCGAAATGCTTGATATTGAAGGCGTAAGCGAACGGAAACTCCAACTCTACGGCGATGCTTTCATGGGCGAAATCAGGCGCTTCGTGCTCGAAAAAACCCAAGCTGGCGAACGGATCGTGGGCAGTACAAACTTCATCAGTTACGACCTGTTCAAGCGCGGCCATTCAGCGGCCGAGATTGCCGAACTGCGCGGCATCAGTACCCTCACGGTGATGGGCCACCTCGCCACCATGTACGAGCGTGGCGAACTGATGGATCTAAATCAGTGGGTCAGTTCAGAAGAGTGCGATATTATTCAAGGTGCAATGTCGCTGTTTGAAGAGCCTTTTCAGATGAAAGTTATCCATGAACATTTTGGCGAACGGTTCAACTATGACAAGATCCGCTTTGCCATTGCAGATTTTAGGCGCAATAAATAGAAGGCTTGAAACGCTTCTGAATCGGGTGATTGGCTGAAAAAAAATACCTTCGCCGCCGCTTAGAGCCTGTCCATAAAATTGAGATGAGGCCTCTATCACCGAAAAGATGAGCAAGAAAAAAACATTGAGACAAGATGCCTTAGATTATCATGCTAAAGGTCGTCCTGGCAAGATTGAGGTCGTTCCCACCAAAGAAACCGCCACGCAACGCGATTTAACGCTTGCTTATTCGCCAGGAGTTGCTGAACCCTGTTTGGCGATTGCTGAAAACCCTGAAGACGTTTATAAATACACGGCCAAGGGCAATTTGGTGGCCGTCATTTCCAATGGCACCGCAGTTTTGGGACTTGGCGATATTGGGCCACTTGCAAGCAAGCCCGTCATGGAAGGCAAGGGCCTCTTGTTTAAAATCTATGCCGATATTGATGTTTTTGACCTTGAGCTCGATACCAAAAACATAGACGAGTTTGTCAGGACGGTAAAGATTCTGGAACCAACTTTTGGCGGCGTGAACCTGGAGGACATTTCTGCGCCGGAATGTTTTGAAATCGAAGAAAGGCTGAAAGCAGAGTTGAACATCCCGGTCATGCACGACGACCAGCACGGTACGGCCATCATCAGTTCCGCTGCCTTGCTCAATGCCCTGGAAATCGTCGGAAAAGACTTTTCGACCGCGAAAATCGTCATTAATGGAGCGGGCGCTTCGGCCATTTCCTGTACCCGGCTTTATCATAGTCTGGGCGCTAAAAAGGAGAACATTTTTATGTTCGACTCCAAAGGTTTGGTTCATCCGAGCCGCACCAATCTGGACGGTAAAAAATCAGAATTTGCCAATGAAAATGCCCCTGCGAGCACCACTTTAGCGGAAGCGATGGTTGGTGCAGATGTTTTCGTTGGTCTGTCAAAAGGCAACATCCTGAACCAAGGCATGGTGAAATCTATGGCCAAAGACTGTATCGTGTTTGCAATGGCCAATCCAACGCCTGAAATCTCTTATGAAGAAGCCATGGCTGCGCGCAAAGACATCATATTTGCTACAGGCCGAAGCGATTACCCGAACCAGGTGAACAATGTGCTGGGTTTCCCCTACATTTTCCGGGGTGCGCTGGATGTCCGCTCAAAAGTCATCAATGAAGAAATGAAACTCGCAGCAGTGCGGGCGCTCGCCGATTTGGCCAAAAAATCAGTGCCCGATATTGTCAACATGGCCTACGGCAAAGACAATATGGTTTTCGGCAGAGAGTACATCATTCCGAAACCCGTTGACCCGCGTTTGCTGACGACCGTAGCCGCCGCCGTTGCGAGGGCTGCGATGGAGACTGGAGTGGCCAAATTTCCGATCAAAAATTGGGAGGCGTATGAAACCCAACTATCAAAACGTCTGGGCCTGGACAATACCTTGGCGCGGGCCATTCTCAACAAGGCGAAACAAAACCCGAAGCGGATCGTGTTGGCGGATGCTGAGAACCTTGCAGTGTTGAAAGCTGCACAACAAGTACTGGAAGAAAAAATCGCCGTGCCAATTTTGTTGGGTAAAATGAAGAAAATCAAGCAGTTGGTTCAGGAAAATCAATTGGATTTGGAGCATATTGAAATCATTGACCCAATGGCGCCCCAGAACGAAAGTGACGTTGCAAGACTGGAGCGATTCGGTGATGTATTGTTTGAAAAACGCAAGCGCAAAGGTTATACCCAGTTGGAGGCCCGAAATATCGTTCGCCGCAGAAATTTCTTTGGCTGCCTGATGGTCGAAACGGGCGAAGCCGATGCCATGATTGGCGGTATGACGCGCAACTACCCGGAGACCATTCGCCCCGCTTTGCAAGCCATAGGCCGACAAGCAGGCGTGAAAAAAGTATCAGGAATGTACATCCTGATGAGTCGCTTTGGGCCACTTTTTTTGGCAGACACCAGTGTCAATTTTAACCCAACCGCAGAAGAAATTGTGGAGATTGCAGAGTTAGCTGCCATAGAAGTGGAGCGATTAAACATCAAGCCAAGAATCGCGCTGCTCACCTATTCCAATTTTGGCAGCGCCGACGGAGACGATGCGATCAAAATGCGCAAAGCAGTGGAGTTGCTTAAAGCAAAATACCCAAACATGGTTGTGGATGGGGAAATCCAGGCACACCTGCCATTCCAACCGGCCCTTTTGAAGGAAAACCATCCGTTTTCTGAATTGGTGGACGGCAGTGCCAATATCCTGATCTTTCCAAACCTCTCCGCTTCAAATATTGCCTACAACCTGGTCAAAGAAGTGGCCAATATCGAAAAATTGGGCCCAATCCTGCTGGGCTTGAAAAAACCTGTCCACCTTTTGCAATTGGGCAGTACCACCCGTGAAATCGTCAATATGATTGCTATTGCAGTGGTGGACGCTCAAATGAGTAAATAGGACGTTGGATTTTGGACGTTGGACGGTGGACTGCCAGTGCTTGGGGATTTGCAATAATTCAAGGCCATTGATTCGTTTATAAGGTCAAATAAACAAAGCTGTCAGGCTAAGGGGTACTTCTCTTAAGATTCCGCTTCGCCGTTGTTGTTGGCGAGGACGCCAACAACGGCAACCTCATCTTAAAGAATTGATTATCAATGGTTTTTAAACATTGAATAATCGCCATT
>JACMMM010000726.1 GCA_014379065.1 Saprospiraceae bacterium | reverse complement strand
TGGTGGAAGAAACGCTGGGCGGATTGCGCATCATCAAAGGCTTCAATGCAGAGCAATGGCAGGGTGAGCGTTTTGGTCGGGAAAACGATGGCTACGCACGCACCATTACAAGGCTCTCGCGACGTCGTGATCTGGCCTCGCCGCTTTCGGAGTTTTTGGGCATCGTCATTGCCTCGATATTGCTTTGGTATGGGGCCAAGCAAGTGTTTGCAGGGCATATTACTGGGCCGATTTTTATTACTTTCCTATATGCTTTTTACTCCATTACCGAGCCAGCAAAGGCATTTTCGGCAGCAACTTACAGCATCCGAAAAGGCATGGGTGCCTTGGAAAGGGTGGAAGCCGTGCTGGATGCCCCCGTTGCCATTCGCGATGCTGAAAATGCCTTGAAAATCAACGATTTTAAAGAAAAAATTGAATTCCGAAACGTTTCTTTTCAATATGCAAATGCCGAAAGAGGGGCTTTGGAAAATATCCAATTGGAAATTCAAAAAGGGAAAATCGTAGCGCTCGTGGGCGCATCGGGGGCAGGTAAAAGCACATTGGCCGACCTGCTGCCACGCTTCTACGACCCAACAGAAGGGCAAATATTATTGGACGGAAAAGACATCCGCGATTTGCGTTTGCACGACCTGCGGGCGCTCATGGGGATTGTGACCCAAGAGGCCATTTTGTTCAATGATACGGTGCGGAATAATATTGCATTTTCTTTACCCGCCGAAGCCTTGGCGGAGGCGGGAACTGCCTTAAGTCCGAATTTAGCCGTTGAAGCCGCCGCCAAAGCCGCCAATGCCCATGAATTCATCATCAATCTCCCCGAAGGCTACGACACCAACATTGGCGACCGGGGCTCCAAACTCAGCGGCGGCCAACGACAACGCCTTACCATTGCCCGGGCTTTGCTAAAAAACCCGCCGATTCTCATCCTAGACGAGGCTACTTCCGCACTAGATTCTGAATCAGAAAAATTGGTGCAGGCTGCACTCGAACGGCTATTAGAAAACCGCACCGCGCTCGTCATTGCCCACCGACTCAGCACGGTGCAGTACGCCAATGAGATCATCGTGCTGGATGCGGGCAGGATCGTGGAGCGGGGGACGCATGAAGGCTTGATGCGAGAGGGGAGGGTTTATCGGAAGTTGGTGGAGTTGCAGGCGTTGTGAAAATCAGTTGAAACTTAATCTATTGAGATGGAAACTCAATTTTTCCTTTTCAATAGATTAAGTTTTATTAGCAAACTTTTGCTTTCTTCATCGAGTTTGCTACTTTTTAGCAAATTTATTGCTCCATCAAGATCACCTTTCTCAAATAGTATGAATGCCTTTTGATACAATTCACTGGTATCGTCTAAGTTTATTTTGGCAAACTTCTCTGCGAGTTCGCGACTGTAATCGTCAATTTTATTGCGCTGATCGTTTAAACTGGCTATTTCTTGTTCTAGGGATTTAATTTTTTCTTCATTAATAATTTTGGGTTGTTTTTTTAATTTAGAGATTTCTCCCTTCATAGTGTCTAGCCTCATAATAAGGCTTTTTTCCGCACCTGTGCGGGCGATACTGTAATATTTTCGTTTAGCATCCGCAATATACCCAATTGGAGCCATATTAATTTCTACTAGAGACTTCTGTCCGGCAAATGTTTTTAAATCTTCGATGTTTACCACCTCGTAACCTTTTTTTGTTACGTTAAGTGAGATGGGGTCGCCCATGTAGGTATCTATCAACACTAAAAGCCATCTCCCAGCTGCATCACTCATTGAGGCTGTGCTTTTGTGAGTGCTTACTATTACATTTGAAACATATACTTTTTTGCCAGTTTCAAATTCACTGTTGTGAATAGTAACGACCCCATTCAATTTACTCTGTTGCAAATATTCTTTTCGGCTAAGACATCCGCTATTCTTTAAATCCCCCTTCTCATCCGGGCATTTATCCTCCGCATCTGACACCCCATCCCCATCACGGTCTGCCTCTTTTTCCATAGGTATTAACAGTACATTCCCTACAGCACCATTGCGGTCGGGGGGGTGAAATTTTTCACTACTTGCTTTATTTAATGCTTCCATAAGTGCGTCGGGATCAATCTGTTCCGGACATCCTTTGTATTCAATAACTCCATAATCGTCCGGACAATTATCTTCTACATCTAACACGCCATCACCATCACGGTCAGGCCAGAAATTGAAAGTAATTGTGCCACACTGTTTTTCCTGACTAGAGGCCAAAAAGCGATATGAGATTGCCGCCTTTAAAGCAATCGCTCTTAATTCACTATCCATTGTTGTACTACCCTTTGCTCTTGGGAGGGCACTTGTAACGATACCTGTACTATCAACACAAACATAAATTACGATTATTTCACTCTTTTGTAGCAGGTATTTGTCCATTCTACTCCTTCTTATCACCGATCGACCACCTAATCCTCCTCCAATATAGAAGGATGGGTAAACAGCGTATTCAGGATCACTGCTCTCACCGAAAGGATTAGACTGAAAAGAACACGCCATCGCCGCCTCCCGTACATACCAAAGTTGAGCAGAATCAGGCAGTAACACATTGAGTTGCTGGGCACTGCGGAAGTAAATGCAACTTAAATTATCCTTTTCCAATAACAAATCCCGTCTTGAAACCCCCCGATTAAAATAGCCAATCGCCAAGTTCTGAAAGAAAGAAATCGAGTCAATATATCCTGGCAATTCCGACCAAACCACCTCTCGTTTCCAGTCACTTGTTGATTGATTCCGCCACCCATATTTTCGACCTGTTTTAAGGATGCCCTTGACTATTGTATCCGCCGTACTTTTTGAAGCAGTAGCATCATGATGGTCTATTGCGCCCAATGCTTGCATCTCCCAGACCTGCAAAAGTTCTTCCAGAGTTTCGGGGCACCATTCCTTTCCCGAATAGGTAAGCGCCACTCCCTTACACCCCACTTCCTCCGGCTTCCACCCAACCACGCCTACACACAACAACACCCACAAGGGTAGTGCCCATATCCAAGCCTTTCTAGTCGCTCGTGCCAATCCCTTCTGTTTCAAGTGTTTGCGCCAGTTTTCCGGCACTTCAAATTCCTCCGGCGAGCGCGGGCCTTCCAGTATTTTCAGCACCATAAAATCAGCGGCCTGGCCTGCGGCAATACGGCGGAGGATGTCTTTTTCGAGTTCTTTTTTGCGAGTCCTGTCCTTGGTATAAAGCCATTCATTGAGTGCCATGTTCATGGCATAAGCATCGTGTGCTGCGCTGTCTTCAGGGGGCGGGTTTTGCGCTAACAGTCGGTGTATGCCCTCGCGTATAAGGTGGAGCGTGTCGGGCTGTTCCT
>JACMMM010000725.1 GCA_014379065.1 Saprospiraceae bacterium | reverse complement strand
CAGCTCGACTCCTTGTGGGTCGCTTCCAGGTGCAAAACCAAGGTTTAGTTTTGGCCTTGCCATTTGCTGAATGGTAGCCACGTAGGAGCGTTTGGTATCATAGTCATCCATCCCGCTTATTTTCGAGCGGTCGGGCAGCACACTTTCTATCGTAATTTGATGTCCGTTCTCATTGATTTCCAATGAAGTGGGAGCATGGGACGTACCTGCTGAAATGCCATGTAACGCACCCGCATTCAGCATCCAGCCCAATGCTTTGTCCCAAGAGATTAGGTAGGAGGGGCGTTCCGATTCGATGCGGCTGAAAAGAAATCCCAGGTTTCTGTCTTCCGTATGCGTGGCGTCGAGTTGCGCCGATTGGTCGCGCACGGCGTTTTTTATGCGCGGGTTGACGCGGTTCAGCAGGTCAGCGTAAGAGATGAGCGGGCCGTTCGCATTCAAAGCTTCGATCAGGCAATAGGTGAAAATGCCCCGAGGCTGTCCACCGGCGGTCACTTCTTTGGCGAGTTCGGTGTCGCGGGAAGCGGCTAAATGTACCCGTCTTCCCAGGGGTGGGCTTAATTGCCCAGAGTTTGTTTTTTGGTAGTGCTCGATGCCGATGAAATGCTCCATCGGTAAGGCAGGGCCAACATCGCGCAGGTTTCTGGTGGCAATAATTTCATCGTCAATATCGCGCATTCTCCCAGAGTGGCAGCAGTCCATGATGGTGATAAAAGGCAGGTCTTTGCCTGCCGCCGCCTGTGAGATGAGATAAGACAATTCCTTGTCCATCAGATCATGCCCGCCAGGTTCGCGGCTGTCCCAGCATACGATGGATTCCAAAGAATGGTCAGGTTCTAATCCCCAGAACGCCTCAGGTGCGGCGCTGCGCGAACCATGCCCCGAATAGAAAAACAGGCAGCAATCCTCTGCTTTAGCTGCTTGAAAATGATCAAACCCGGCGACGATTGCTTGCCGGGTCGCCGCCGAGTCTGTAAGCACAAGGGGATGAAAAGTGAATCCCATTTTCTGGCAGTAAGTTTTCAGGTATTGGTGCAAGTGCATCCCGTCGTTGACGGAACCGCGCAGGGCATGGCGAGGGTTGGGGTATTCGTCAATGCTGACGAGGAGGGCGTGGAGGGTGGGCATGAGCAAGGGTAGCGTTTAATGGTTGCGCATTATTTCACAAAAGCGCAAATGTTGTTTAAATATGTAGTTTTGCAGGGATGTTTGCCGATTAAAGAAGATTTATTTCTCCTGTTTTCAGGACATTGTTATCCAGGCGTTTTGCAAAAGTCAGGAGTATTTTGATGCGGAGTCATGCTAGTTTTCAAGTATTTGAATTACTTATTTTTAAGCATATAGAAGATAAAGAAGGTCTGTGACCTTTGCGCTTAAACGATACCATTTCAACCAGCTCTCATGAAATTCTTCAAACCGCAAGCCCAACTCGCCCGCGAAACCATACTCGACGAACCCGATCTGTTTTACCTGCATGTGGTCACGTTTTGTCCGCGCACCCGGTTTCGGGAAGCCGGACATGAAATTGACCTTAGCGAATTGTCCCAAAACCGCTGCAAAGTGATTGTCAAACTTAGGGAGGATTCCAACCTCCCCGATTTCTTCTATATCACCCCGGTGGTGCACACTTTTCCGCTGACCGGCGTAGTTTTTCCGGCAGGAGAAGGCGAAATCGAAGTGCAAGTGGTTGGCGCTGTGCTTGAAACGGGTGGTTCCGAGGGAAGGGGCACCCCCACCACCAAGACCAAGACAGGTGGTAGCGGAACGGTTAGCACCACGACGGCAGATTCTAACCCGCGCCCCATCTCTTCGGATCTGGAATAGCAGGCTATGAAAACTTCGATTGTTTATATCCTTTTCTCCGCACTGTGCTTTCCTGGTCAGGGAACTGCTCAAATAAGTCGCTTGTCGCATGCCCAGCAAGATGCTTTGCATGCGCTGTCATCTGATCAGGAGCGCGTGGATACGCTCAATGAATGGGCTTATCATTGTGAACAAGACACTGTCTTGAAACGGCATCTGGCTCAGGCAGCATTTGATCTTGCCAAAAATTTTCCGGGTTCCATGGGTTTGGGCGATAGTTACCTCCGTTTGGGGCGCTGCGCTTATTTGTCCGGGAATTTTGAGGAGGCAGAACATCTTTACAAAAAAGGCTTGCAAATACGCGAATCACTACAGGATTACCCTAAAATAGTGGCTTGCTACATTTTGCTGGGCAATTTGCAAAAACAACGCGGTCGTTACGACGAGTCCATCGAAGCTTACCAAAAAGGCTTGGCCATCCTGAAAGATCAACCGCCGCACCCCAACCTTGCCGCCCTCTATAACAGTCTGGGCGCTGTTTACCGCTTAAAAGGACAGTATGAACAGGCCCTCCAACAATATCAGCGCTCCCAAGCCGTCTACGAACAATTATTACGACAGCCCCATAGCACTGCCGATAGCTTGGAATTGAGGCTCGGGATGGCCATGTTGAGCATGAATATTGGGGAATTCTTGCAGTCGGGCCGGACTCGGCTGCAAGAAGCCCGCGATACCCTCCTCAAATGTTTGTCCGATTTTGAGTTGTTGCATGCTTATGTCCATGTAGGGAAATGTATGCTGCTGCTAGGCAACAATGCGTACTACAGCTCCGATTTAGATGCTGCAAGAAAGTATTATGAGAAGGGCCTTGTCATGAAAGATTCGATTGATGCGAACGATTACAATTTGCTGTTGAAGAATCTGGGTCGGACATACCTTGATCAAGGCAAATACAAGGCTGCGCAGGAAGATTTTCAGGCGAGTTTACTAGCGTTTAAGAAGATCAATAATACCCGGGAAACTGCATCCACCTTATTTGAACTTGGAAACTGTTTTTATGAACAATCTGATTTCCAGCAGGCAGTTCTTCAATACAAGGAAGCCCTCGGCGTTGCATTTGATGATCCAATCTTGCGTGCCGGAATTTTATATTTTCTATCCGACGCATTATACCAGTTGGGCCTGAAATCAGAAGTGGACGAATATACTGGCGAATATATCAGCTTGTTAAACCACCTTAATTCTGAACAGACTCAAAGCGCATTTGGAGAACTGATGCACCGGCAGATAGACAAGAATCGCTTGTTAAAACAGTATGTCCAGAAAGAAAAACAAACCCAGCAGACATACGGGCTCATCGGCCTTGGCATCTTGTCCCTTTTACTCCTCCTCGCCCTGCTTTCCGCACGGCTTCAACGCCAAAAACGCCGCCTCGCCGAACAAAACGCCGAAATCGCCCGCCAACAAGAACAACTCGTCCTCCAAAAAAACCTGGACCTCTTGAAAAACAAGGAATTGGAAAACAATTACGCCCGCTTGGCTGGTCAGGACGAAATGCAGCGTAAAATCGGCCAAGAACTCCACGATGGCGTGGGCGCCATGTTGGCCAGCGTAAAACTCAACCTCAGCCCCGTTGACGAGGTGCTGGACTACCTGCCAGAAAACAACCGCAGGCAATACGCCACCGCCAACCGCCTGCTCGGCGAAGCCAGCGAGGAAGTGCGCCGGATTTCGCACGAGCTGAGCTCGGCGGTCTTGCAGAAATTCGGTCTCAAAGCCCAATTAGAAGCCCTGGCCGACATAATACCCGGCTCCGGCAAACTGCAGGTGGAATTGGCCACCCACGGATTAAAAGAACGGCTCGACTACAAAACAGAGCTCCATATCTACCGCATGGTGCAAGAACTCGTCCACAACGTGGTCAAGCATGCCCAGGCCCAAAACATCACCATCCAAGTCAACCGCTTTGAACATGCGATCAACGTAATCGTAGAAGATGATGGTCGGGGCTTCGATCTGGAAAAAATCCGCCAAAGCCCGGGTATAGGGATGCAAAACCTCGCGGCCCGTGTACATGACCTGAACGGCGAAATGCAGATAGATTCGCGGCCGGGAAGGGGGACGATGGTGTCCATTGATATTCCGCTTAAATCCTGATAATCGTATCAATCGTATCAATCGTATCAATCGCATCAATCGTACCAATCCTGTCCAATGAAAAAGATCAAACTCCTCCTTGCCGACGACCACCAAATCGTGCTCGACGGCCTTCAAGCCTTCCTCGAAAAAGAGCCCCAGATGGAAGTCGCCGGGACGGCCCTCAGCGGCGAGGACACCCTGTTTCTCCTCGAACAACAAGCCGCCGATGTGGTCATCCTCGACATCAACATGCCGCCTGGAATGGACGGTATCGAAACGGCCAAGCAGATCCGCAAACGTTACCCGAAGACCAAAATCGTGCTGCTCACCATGATCGGCGACGGCCATTTCATCCTCAACGCCCTGCGCCTGGGCATTCATGGCTACGTTATCAAAGAAAAAAGCAAGGAAACGCTCGTGGCTGCCATCCATGCCGTGCTGGGCAACAACCGCTATTTCCCCCCCGAACTGCTAAACCGTGTAGACTTTTCAGGGCAGCCGGACACCGACAATGAGGAGCTGCAGCTCACCAAACGGGAACGGGAAATCATCTGCCTTATGGCCGAAAACCCTTCCTTCACCGCCCGGGAAATTGGTGAGCGGTTGTTCATTGCCCGGACGACGGTGGAAAAGCATGTGCAGAACATGAAGGACAAACTTGATTTACATAGAAATGTGGAGCTGGTGATGTACGCATTGGAGAAAAAACTATGTACCTAGAGGCATAAAATCTAGCCTCAATTAGCCACCAACACCCGCACATCATGAAAACAGCACCTGCCCTTCCCGTCATTTTCACCGCCTTCGCCAACCCCCACGGCGACCTGAGCAACCTGACTCAGGAGCAAAACGGCATTCAAGACGCCCTCGGCACGCTGGAGGCAACAGGCAAAATCAAACACCTGCTGCGCACCGATACAGATCTCAATGCCTATTTTGATTTTTTGCAGCGATGGAAAAACCAGATCGTCCTCTTTCACTACGCTGGTCATGCCAACAGCGAAGCGTTATTGCTTCAAAACGCAAGCACCTTTTTTAAACCCTTGGCCGAGGAATTGATCGCCCGCAACCCGGAAAGTTTGCAGTTGGTATTTTTGAACGGCTGCTCCACGTATGCACATGTACAGACGCTTTTTGATCTGGGCATCCCGGCTGTAATTGCCTCCTCTGTGCCCATAGACGACAAACGGGCCATGCAATTGGCTACCCGTTTTTATGGCAATTTAGCCCAGGGCGATGGCATAGAAGCCGCCTACAAAAGTGCAGCGAACTACATAAAAGGTAGCAGCACGGAAACGCGCTTCCGAAACCTGGGCGAAATCCAAAGCTGGCGGACCATTGGCTTTAGAGAAAAGGATTCCCTCGCCGAATTCCCCTGGGGGCTGTATGTACGCGAAGAAGGGGTTTTGCAAAACCAGCATTGGTTGGCTTTTTCGAAAGCCTTGAAAAGCGAACCAGGCAAAACCCTCCTCCAAAACGCCGAAAAGATCTACAACATCGAAAAAATAGACACCGCCAACTTCTCCTGACCATGCCAACAGAAACCAATACATCGGGCAAGCAAAACATCGTCATCCAGCGCATCAGTGACAGCACGATCACGCTGAACGTAGATGGCGAAGTGCGGGAAATCCACAACCAGCTCGCCGAACTCAAGGCCCTGCTCCAAAACAAGCAGGCGCAAACGGTTCAGTACGCCGACAAAATTTACAACATCGAACACATTGACGAAGCAAATTTTGGCTTTGTCACGGGCAAAAAGGCCTTCAATGAATACCTGACCAAAGCGCTCATCGAGGCGATTCAAGCGGATTGTCTGCCCGCCCAACGCTTTTTGGAAAAGGTATCTGCCATAGAAGATTGGGAGACCCAGATGCGCATCAGCGACAAAGCCAAGGAAATCATCGCGTACAGTTTCGTGGGCGTTATTGGCATTCAGTTGAGCAAACTGATGGCCATTGGCAAAGAAGATTTTTCAGAGGCCAAACAGCGCAAGTACATTGAAAAATGCCTGCACATCGCCAAAAGAAGCCTCGATCTGATCAATTTTTCACTGCTTTCCCGGCTTTGGGACGCCCAAAATGAACAACCCCGGCAGTTTTCCAAGGATCAAAAAACAGCCCTTGCCCATCACTTTGACCATCCCTTCGAGCCTTCTCTCGACGAGCAGTTCCGACTACTGGCAGTGCTGCACAGGATCTTTTCTCAAAAAGAAAACGCCTTGGTTTTTCCCCTGCCGGAGTTGGAGAACTTCGGTGTAGCACTGGAGGCGGACAGCATCCTGAGCCAGGTTTGCCGGGCCTTGAAGGCACTTAACGAAAAACTGGACAAGGCACAATACGACCTGCTGGATTGTTTCGAAGCGGAAAAGCAATTGGCAGAATTGCTGGCGCAGTTCCACTTTTTGGTGCACTACAACATGGCTTCCATGAAGCACATCGGCTACCGCCAAATCCGGGAAGAGGCCCCGCATTATCTACACCGATATACCGCTCTGGGCATTGACAGCAAGGCAAATCTGGATGCAGAAAAAATCAACTACACACCGGAGCCAGGCCATACTGATGCGGTGCTGTTGTTCAGAGGCGAGGATTACCGAGACAGCATCAACCTCTCCCCATTTGTCATTGATTATAACGCGCTCACTTTCGAACAAGGTGCAAAAATCTGTTTCTTCCGATCTTCCGATATCGCCGACGGAAGCCTTGATTATGTGTTCCTGATAGACAACAGCAGTATTAACATCCAAATGACCGGAACCTTGAAACCCGATACCGACTACAACGAACTGATGATGAGCAACGAGAAATGGAAGAACCTGAACATTGACAATGTCGTGCGCGATTTCCGGCTTGCCCGCCGGACTTTGCTGGGCGATGACGCGCTAAACTTGGACGATCTCTAACCCCGCCGCCTTCTACCATGCAAAAACGATATCCATTCAAATTTTTGGACGCCTACACCCGCGAAGACAGCGACATCTTCTTCGGGCGGGAGGAGGAAGTAAATGCCCTCTATGAAATGGCTTTCCAGACCGACCTGTTGCTCGTCTTTGGCGCCTCGGGCACAGGCAAAACCAGCCTCATCCAATGCGGTCTGGCCAGCAAATTCCAGAGCCACGACTGGCTGGCGCTCAACATCCGCCGGGGCAGCAACCTCAATGCCTCTTTTGAAAAAGCCCTGCGGGAAGCAGGTGGTGGCGACCCGCAAAGTGACCGGGTGACTCCAAGTCAAATTGAGGGGGTGACTTCAAGTCACCCCCTCAATTCACTCGACTGGCTGGACGAAGACTGGAGCTCCGAAAGCCCCACAACCACCGTTTCCCAAAATCTATCGCCCCTGGCCCGAAGCCTCAAAGCCATTTATCTCCGGCACTTCAAGCCCCTGTACCTTATTTTTGACCAGTTCGAAGAGCTCTACATACTCGGCAACAAGGCCGAACAGGAAACCTTTATCGCGACCGTGAAGGAAATACTGCGCGTTGAACAGCCCGTCAAGATCATCCTCAGCATCCGGGAGGAATACCTCGGCCACCTGTACGAGTTCGAGCGGGAAGTGCCCCAACTACTCCGCAAAAAACTGCGGGTGGAGCCCATGCACCTCGATAAAGTGAAGACCGTCATCACCCGGGTGGGGGCACTGCCCGATGGTAATATCCGTCTGCAAGCGGCTAAAGAAGACGCCATTGCCACGGGTATTTTTGACAAGATCAAGGGCAAGGAAAAAACTCTGGCCATCGAACTGCCCTACCTGCAAGTATTCCTCGACAAACTTTATTTGCAAACCACTGGCGACGACAGCCGTCAAGCCGACGCCATGTTCACGGTAGCCGAGCTGGAAAAAATGGGCGACATTGGCGACGTGCTGCGCGATTTCCTCGATGAGCAGGTGCTGAAAACCGCCCAAAAACTTCAACAGAAACCTGAAACCATCTGGCGCATCCTCTCCCCTTTTGTTACCCTGGAAGGCACCAAAGAGCCCCTCTCGGAACAGGAACAATGTCTGCGCCTGTCCGATACTTCACCTGCCCTCGTCCGCAGTGCCCTCGAGTCCTTTTCGAATAGCCGCATCCTGCGCTTTACAGAACAGGAGCAGCGCTACGAAATCGCCCACGACTCGCTGGCCAAGCAGGTACACGCGAAGCGAAGTGACGAGGAAATTGCCATTCTGGAGGTTCAGCGCCTAGTCAAAAGCCAGGTAGCCTTAAAGGCCGAAACGCGGGAGTATTTTACAGAAAAACAGATGTTGTTTATCGAGCCTTATTTGCCAAAGCTCAGCTTAAACGAAGCGGAAAAAAGGCATTTGAACGAAAGCGACAACGCGGCAAAGCGGCGAAAGCGTAACCGAGCAAGACGGAGTCAATTCACCTATACTGCCATCCTTGCTGCCTTTGTAATCATGGTGGGCCTGAGCTGGTGGGCAATCCAGAATCAACAGGATACCCAAAACGCCATTGAGAGGATTAAACTCAATCAAAAAATTAATACAGCAAATGAACTGAGAGATTACGGAGACAGATACTTGGCTTTACCCAAGAAGGAAGAAGCCAGAAAAACCTACCAAGCAGCGCTTGATACTCTGGGCGAACATAAAGATTTGGAACTCTATCAGGAGATCAAGCACAAAATCGAGTCAATAAAATGAAAGCCCCTCTCTTTTTAAGCCTCTGCCTGCTCTGTTTGTCCAGCCGCACCCTATCTGCCCAAAACCAGCAGGAGGCAGGATGCTCCGACTGTCCCCAATACGATGCATTTATGGAACAGGGCAGAATATTTTTGAAAGGCGAAATTTTCGACAAGGCACTCACCGAATTTCAAGCCGCACAGGTAGCCGCAAGAATTTGCAAATGCAACAGTACCGCCCCCTCGGATTCTATCCTGAAAGTATTCAAAGGCATACAGCGGCAAAAAGATGTGGCTATTGCTGCACAAGCCGCGGCCATTGTTGCTCAAAAACGGGCTGAAAAGGCCGAGAAAACCGCGAAAGCAGAAAAGGCAAAAACACAGCAGGCGCTGGCCGAAACCGAAAAAGCAAAAAACGAAGCCCAAACCGCCCTGCAAAAAGCCGACAAGCTCATCAAAGCCTTTTACTTCTATGCAGACAGATTTGCCTTAGCGTATGGAGAAAAGAACGGCGCAAATGCCTTTTACTTCATTGATAAAAACGGCGATGAAGTGCCAAAACTCGGCCAGTGGAAAAAAGCAGAGCAATTTGACTTTAGGGGCTTTGCTAAGGTCAAAAAGCAAGGAAAGGAAGAGGGAGACTTCTTGCTAGATACGATGGGCAATGCCTACCCGGCGGCTTTCGATATAAAAGATTTGAAACCTGAAATAAGGGCTTTGGATTTGTCTGGAAAAAAATTAACAGAAGTTCCTGAGGAAGTTTTTCAGTACCTCCAATTGGAAGTTTTGTCGTTGAACACTAACAGCTTGGATAGCCTGTCGGCGCAAATCGGGGAGTTGAAAAATTTGAAATATTTGGATTTGTCCCTCAACCAATTGACAAGCCTTCCAGCGCAAATCGGGAAATTGAAGCATTTGACCTACTTGGGGTTGGGCTACAACCAATTGACGAGCCTTCCAGCGCAAATCGGGGGCTTGAAGAATTTGATCTCCTTGGATTTGATAGGGAACCAATTGACGAACCTTCCGGACCAAATCTTGGAATTGAAGAATTTGACCTCTCTGGATTTGAGTGAGAACCAATTGACGAGCCTGCCGGCACAAATCGGGGAGTTGAAGAATTTGACCCACCTGAATTTGTATTTCAACCAATTGACAAGCCTTCCAGAGCAAATCTGGGGTTTGATGAATTTGACCGACTTGGATTTAAGTGGAAACCAATTGACAAGCCTGCCTGCACAAATCTGGGGTTTGAAAAATTTGACCACATTGGGTTTGGGGCTCAGCCAATTGACGAGCCTTCCCGCGCAAATCGTGGATTTGAAGAATTTGACCTCATTGAGTTTGTTCGGAAACCAATTGACGAGCCTGTCCGCGCAAATCGGGGACTTGAAGAATTTGACCGATTTGAATTTGCATTCCAACCAATTGACGAGCCTGCCCGCGCAAATCGGGGACTTGAAGAATTTGACCTCATTGAGTTTGTTCGGAAACCAATTGACGAGCCTGCCCGCGCAAATCGGGGAATTGAAGAATTTGACCTCCTTGGAATTGTGGGATAACAAATTGACGACCCTGCCCGAGCAAATTGGGGAATTGAAGAATTTGACCTCCTTGGAATTGTGGGATAACCAATTGACGAGCCTGCCCGAGCAAATTGGGGAATTGAAGAATTTGAAAATCTTGAAATTGGGTTATAATCCTTTTACCGATGAAGCGCTGGAACAAATCAAGCTACTTTTACCAACATGTATAATTGGTGGGTTCACAGATGAAGAACTTGCCTCTGAAAATTTTAGTAAACAAAATTATCCAAAAGCCTACGATTATATAAAAAATGCCTTAGAAAAAGATAGCGCAAATTATCAACATTGGAGCTTACTAAGCTTTTACGCTTTATTTGTCAACCAACCCCAAGAAGCAATAAGTGCCGCCCAAAAAACATTAGAACTGGATCCAGAATCCCAGCAGGTAGAATCTTATCTTGCCTTGGGATATCTGCTCAACAACCAATGGTCAGAAGCCGAAAAAATATATCTCAAATGGAAAGGGCAGAAGTTCCCAGACGATGAGCGCCTATGCGATGATGTCTTTTTACAGGATATTCAAGACTTAGAAGCCGCCGGCATCACCCATCCCGATTTTGAGAAAGTAAAGCAGTTGTTTAAGCAATAACCCCCCTCCCATTTTAATACAATAAAGCACTCAAAATGAAAGCCTCTCTCCTCCTAAGCATCAGCCTGTTTTACCTGTCCAGCAGTGCCCTGCCTGCCCAAAACCAACGGGAGGCAGGATGCCCCAACTGTCCCCAGTACGATGGCTTCATGGAACAGGGCAAAGCATTTTTTGAAAAAGGTATTTTCGATCAGGCGCTCACCGAATTTCAAGCCGCACAGGTAGCGGCCAGGATTTGCAATTGCAACAGCACAGAACCTTCCAAGTATATCCTGAGGGTATTCGACGGCATCCAGCAGCAAAAAAAAGCGGCCATTGCTGCCCAAGAACGTGCAGAAAAGGCAGAGAAAAAAACGAAGGCCGCTCTTTCCGAAACAGAAAAAGCCAAAAACAAGGCCCAAGCCGCCCTGCAAAAAGCGGATAAACTCATCAAAGCCTTTTACTTCTATGCAGGCAGGTTTGCCCTAGCGTATGGAGAAAAGGATGGCTACAATTTCTTTTACTTTATTGACAAAAACGGCGACGAGGTGCAAAAACTTGGCCGATGGGGGAAAGCGGAGCAATTTGATTATACGGGCTTTGCTAAGGTCAAAAAAAAGCAGGGAGAGGAAGAGGGGGACTTCTTATTAGATACGATGGGCAAGGCCTACCCGGTTGCTTACGACATTAAAGATTTGAAGCCTGAAATAAGGGCGTTGGATTTATCTAAAAAAAAATTAACAGAAGTTCCTGTTGAAGTTTTTCAGTACCCGCAATTGGAGGTTTTGTGGTTGAAGTATAACAGCTTGGATAGCCTGCCTGCTCAAATCGGGGACTTAAAGAATTTGACCAACTTAGATTTGAGGCTCAACCAATTGACGTGCCTGCCAGCGCAAATCCAAGACTTGAAGAATTTGACTGTCTTAGATTTAGGTGAAAACCGATTTTCAAACCTGCCAGCGCAAATCGGGGACTTGAAGAATTTGACCGTTTTGAGTTTGGCCGACAACCTATTGACGAACCTTCCAGACCAAATTTGGGACTTGAATAATTTGACCGAGTTATATTTAACTGGAAACCAATTTTTAAGCTTGCCAGCGCAAATAGCAGACTTGAAGAATTTGACTTTCTTAGAGTTGAGTAATAACCAATTGACGAGCCTTCCCGAACAATTCTCGGACTTAAAGAATTTGACCGCCTTAAATTTGAGTGGCAACCAATTTTCAAGCCTTCCAGTGCAAATCGGGGAGTTGAAGAATTTGACTGTCTTAAATTTAAGTCAAAACCAAATGCCGAACCTCCCTGAAAAAATCTGGAAGTTAAAGAATTTGAGCGACTTGAATTTGAGCGAAAACCAATTAACAACCCTACCGGAGCAAATAGCAGAGTTGAAGAATTTGACCAACTTAGATTTGAGTAGCAACCAATTGACAACCCTGCCGGAGCAAATAGCAGCGTTGAAGAATTTGACCCACCTGAATTTGTATTTAAACCGATTGACGAGTCTTCCCGAACAATTCACGGAGTTAGAGAATTTGACCTCCTTGGAAATGGGATTAAATGAATTAACAATCCTGCCAGTGCAATTCGGGGACTTGAAGAATTTGACTGTTTTGCGTTTGGTCGGAAACCAATTAACGAGCCTGCCCGAACAATTCTGGGAGTTAAAGAATTTGGCCTCTCTGAATTTGAGCATTCAATGGACAATTCTACCGGTGCAAATAGCAGCGTTGAAAAATTTGACCCACCTAAAATTGGATGGTTCCAAATTGACGAGCCTTCCCGAACAAATCGGGCAGTTAAAGAATTTGACCTCTCTGGATTTGAGCGGAAACCCATTGACGAGCCTTCCGGCGCAAATCGGAGACTTGAAAAATTTGATCTCCCTGAATTTGTCGTTTAACCAATTGACGAGCCTGCCAACACAAATTGGAGACTTGAAGAATTTGACCTCTCTGGATTTGGGCGGAAACCAATTGACGAGCCTGCCAACACAAATCGGAGAGTTGAAGAATTTGGATTACTTGAGATTAAATGGAAACCAATTTACGAGCCTGCCAACACAAATCGGGGAGTTGAAGAATTTGACCTCTCTGGATTTGAGAGGGAATCAATTTACGAGCCTGCCAACACAAATCGGGGAGTTGAAGAATTTGAAAAACTTGGAATTGGGTGATGATCCTTTTACCGATGAGTTGAAGAATTTG
>JACMMM010000724.1 GCA_014379065.1 Saprospiraceae bacterium | reverse complement strand
CGATTTGGAGCACCAGCACGGTTACACTGCTCGTGCGCAAAGGCCAATTCGTGATCAATATCGCCCTTGAGGTCAGCGATGTGCCGCACGAAAACCTGACCAAAGCCAAAGAAGCCGCGGTACTGGCTTTGAAAAAACTTTAAACGGGTTTTGAAACACTAAGGAACTAAGGGACACTAAGTTTTACGCCGCATAAAACCCCTCTTAGTCTTAGTGTCCTTTAGTTCCTTAGTGGTTTACAAAATGAACTAAGGGACACTAAGTTTACGCCGCATAAAACCCCTCTTAGTCTTAGTGTCCCTTAGTTCCTTAGTGTTTTCAAAATGAACACGCAAACTCGCTTTTTATGTCATTAAAAAACATCGCTTTCGCTTTCATCCTTTCTTCCCCACTGGCGCTGTGCGGACAGAACATTGACCTTTCGATGCAGGCATGGTATTGGGATTATTTCCAAGGGGGAAATTACGGCAACTGGATAAACCAACTCAACTCAAAAGCCACCGATCTACAAAACGCCGGATTCAAACACATCTGGCTTCCACCGCTCTCGCGCAGTAGCACGGACAACAACCAAAGTAATGGCTACAACCCGGAAGACCTCTATGACCTCGGTGAGTACGGCCCAGAATGCGCTTGGGGAAGTCGCGCCGAACTCAACACGCTGATTACCAACTTCAACAACAAAGGCTTGAACGTGGTGTCGGACATGATCTACAACCACCGCGATGGCGGCAGACCCGAAAAAAACGAGGCCGTCCGCTTTTTCGTCACCACGGTTTCCAATTCGTCCGTGTACCCATCCGACCGATTTTTCTGTGCGCTGCCACTGGGCTCTTCCAATCCCGGCAACAACGGCGCGGGCGATTACTATATCAAAGTAAAATCGAAATCAGAGAATTACGGAAGCAGTACCTACAAGTTCTACGCAAAGACAAAATCAACCGCTTACCAAGGCCAGGAAAACGAAACCGAACCAAACGGCGGCGCCGACTGCAACCCCGACCAAGGTTCGCAGGTGTATACTTTGGGCAAGGACGTGGTCTGTACGCTCTGGGATTGGGCCGGTTGCTGGACCGATGAATTTAAGATTACACTGAATGCCGGCAATTTCAACGCGGCCGACGACACGCTTTTCATCTACATGAACAACTGCTGCGGCTCTGGCTATGCCGACCAATATGTGTACGGCCTCTGGAGTGCGCCACGCAGTCAGGATATTGTAAACGAACTAGAATATTGGACTTACACCGATTTTACAGGGCTTCAAAGCGGGCAAGGGGAAATGGACTACAACGCCTTCCGCCCCAACGACAACACGTCGAATGCCGGCGGAGTCAGCGAAACGCTGGGATGCGATTGGAACTGTCCGCTCTTTTTCTACGACTACGACCAAGACCAAACCTCCGAGTGTAGCGATGTGCTGAACGAGTGGACAAAATGGGAACTCCAACAAGGCATCAAGGGACTTCGCATGGACGCGGTGAAGCATTTTGACCATGGTTTTGTGAGTCAACTGATGAACTACCTTGAATCGGAAGGCACGATCCCAGAGTACGTGGTGGGAGAATTTTTTGACAATAATGCAGGATTACTCAACGGCTGGGTGAACGATGTGTACGCCGGTATGACCCAAGCGGCAAAGGATGACATAAATGTTCGCATATTCGATTTTGCCCTTCGGGATAAACTCAAAAACGTCTGCGATTTTGGCCACGACGCACGCGACATTTTTGACGCAGGTGTGGTGGATGATGCAGGTGGCAGCCCTTTCAACGCCGTCACTTTTATTGACAATCACGACCTGCGCAAAGAGGGCCACGGCATTCAGAACGACGCCGTGCTGGCCTATGCTTATATCTTGACCAACAACCAAGTAGGGGCGCCTTGCGTGTTTTACCCCGACTACTATGGCGTTCAGGTGGGCAACACCCCGCTTATTGACCTAAAGCAGGAAATCAATGATCTAGTGGCGCTCCATAAAACGTACATTTTCGGTTCTGACGACCGCCGTTACCTGAGCAACGATGGCTCGGGTTTTAGCCAGTATTTCGAGCCAAACGGCAACAATGGAGGCCCTGAAACCAGCTGTATCTATCAACTCAAACCCAACGGACAAGGCCGCGACGTCATCGTGGCCATCAATTTTTCCTGGAATCCCTTGGATGTTTATCAGGAAATTGAAACAACATGGGGCTCCGGGCCAGGCACCACCTTCACGGATATGCTGGGCAATTCTTCCACGCAGCACACCGACATCACGCCGAACAGAGAAATCCATGTGCTCTTGCCAGCCCGTTCGTACACCGTCTATGTCGAAGGCATTCTTTCGCCGCTCCCGGTTGAATTGCTTGATTTTCAGGTGTCTGCCGAAAAAGATGACGTGATGCTGCACTGGCAAACCTCAGTAGAAAAAGACCTCGACCGTTATGAACTTGAGCGTTCCGTGAGCAATACCAATCGCTTCGAAACCCTCGGCTCACTGCCCGCCAAAAACGCCCCCAATGGTGCAGTGTATGACTTTACAGATCAAAAACCTCCCTATAACACGACGCTCTATTATCGCTTGAAAATGCTTGACACGGATGGCAACTTCAAATATTCGCCCCTGCGGCAAACCGAGATTTCGAGGCGCAAGCTCATGGCCAGTGTATCGCCCAATCCTGGGAAGCATGGCGTCCTCCTAATTGAAATGGAGCAAGCGCAAAACCTTCGCGTACGCGTCCTCAACCTTTGGGGGCAAACCATTTGGCAAGAAGAAATTTTTGTGGAAAAAGGCGAAACAAGATGGCCGCTGCCTGCTTCCAATTGGCCAACCGGCACTTATAGCATTTCCTTGGATGGCCTCGCCGAACAACAGGTTTTGCGTTGGGTGAAGCGATGAATTTGATAAGATTTAGTTAGCCACTAATTGCACTAATTTTCACTAAAATTGACCCTTTTTAGTGAAAATTAGTGCAATTAGTGGCTAAAACATAAACTGCCACCAAAATGAGCAACGCCCTCTACCTCGACCTCGTAGCAGCCAAACAACGCGGCGAAAAACGACTGGCCATCCTTTTCGACCCCGACAAGCTGCGCCTCCAGAAAATGGGGCAAGCACTCGAACTGGCTGTCGAATGTGGCGTGGATTATTTTTTCATCGGTGGCAGCCTCGTGGTCAGTTCCATGCTCGACCCCTTACTTTCCGATATCCGCGAGCGCTGCAAAATCCCCCTGCTGCTTTTTCCCGGCAGTTCCTTCCAACTGAGTTACCGTGCCGACGCTATCCTGTTCCTTTCGCTCATAAGCGGGCGCAATCCAGAACTCCTTATCGGGCAACACGTTATGGCCGCTCCTTACCTAAAAATGTCGCCCCTTGAAATCATCTCTACGGGCTACATCCTCGTGGATGGCGGTGTGCAAACTTCGGTGCAATACATGTCGAATACCTCCCCCATCCCTGCGGGCAAAGACGATATAGCCATTTGCACCGCCCTCGCAGGGGAGATGTTGGGCTTGAAAACCATTTATTTGGAAGCAGGCTCAGGGGCCTCAAACCCTGTTTCTGAAAGCATGATCGAAGCAGTCAGCGGTACGCTCAGCATACCCCTCATCGTGGGCGGAGGCATTCGAACGCCCGAAAAAGCTGCGGCCAATTTTCGCGCCGGAGCGGATGTGATCGTGGTTGGGAATGCGATTGAAAATGACCCGGGATTGATTCGGGAATTAGCGGCTGCGAGGGGCAGGTGACGCCTTTTCTAAGAAGTTGAGTTATTCCTGTTCCTCAAATCAATATTCACCAAAATTGCCGCCGAAAGGAAAAACAGCGAGCCAATCTTATCCGTCTCGATAAAATCGTTCATCAGCATCAAAATATTGATGAGCACGAAACAAAGCAGGGCCGACAAAAGCGCAACGCGTGTGCCGCGCTCCTGGGTTCTGTGGTAAACCGACTCACCTTTCAACATCACTACCACACAAAACAGCAGAAAAAAGAGTAGTCCCGGCAAACCTTGCTCGACGGTCACCATCAAGAAATAGTTGTGGGTACTCGATTTTTCGGGGTTGTCCGAAACGTAGGTGCGAAAACTGGTAACCGTGTAATTTTTGTAGTGCGTGTAAAAGGTGGCCGGCCCAAAGCCGAGCAAAGGGCGCTCTTGAATCATATAGCTTGCGGCCACCCAGCGGTACACGCGTTCCATGGTGGAAATGTCTTCCAATTTCGTGGTCGCTTCCAAAAGCCGGTCAAAACGCTGGTGAGAAATGGCTTTTTCGTATTCAGGGGCAAACAAAAGCCAGTTGTTGCGGATGCCAAGAAAGGTAAAGAATACGGCAAAACCCAAAGCTATCGCTACCAGGGTGGCTTTCATCAATCGCCAACGGATTATCCAGTACACGCCCACCGCCAGCAACAGCGCACCATACGCCGCCCGGGTGTAGGCGAAATAGATGCCCACCAAAAACACCAGCACTCCGAAAACCAAAAGCCACCACGCTCCCGAAAATCGCCGGTACCAATAAGTGCCATACCAGGCAAACGGCAGAAAAATAGACAGCAAACAGGCATACATAACATGGTTGCGGAAGAATGGCTCCAAACAACCATTGATGCTGTCAAAAGAAAAACCATAGCCTGCATGCCGCCATATCACGGTGAGGGTGGCAAAAAACAAGGGCACAAAAAACCACCACATCAGGGCTTTAAAATCGCGTTCAACATTCAAAAAACGCGCTGCCCAAAAGTAAAAAACGACCACGTACCAGCCTTTGGCCAGCAAGGACTTGAATGAAATGAGAAAGTTTTGGGAGGTCGCCACGCAGATGCATAGCCAAAACAAATGGGCAAAAAGTGCCAACGTAATGGGGTGGCGGAAAAAACGCACATCCACCTCCCGCCAGTTTCGAGAAAACCAGGCCACGCCAGCCAGCGTGAGCAGCCACATCAAAGGTTCGGAGGGCAGGTCAGTTGCCAAACCGCCCGGCAATGACACCTCTGTGGAGAGTGGGATGCAACCCATCATCAGGAAAAAAACCTTCCGAACATCCAGCAATGCCAACCAAACCATGGCCAAGCCTGCCGGGAGTAAGCTCAACCAGGTCATTTCCAGATACAATCCTGCAAAAATGGCAAGCAGGCTCAGTGCTACAAATGTAGCTACCAGCCCTCCCTGTGGATGACCTTTTGGAATTCCTAAGAGCGTTGAAAGTTTCAAGATTAAGCGATAGGCTAAATGGAACAACTATTTCACACAACGCCACGACGACACAACGTTTTGGTTTTTAGGAAGATATATCGTTGTGTCGTTGCGGCGTTGTGTGAAACCCTCGTTGTGGCATAGCGTGAAACAGTTTAAACTATTGAAATTCCTTCCAATTCACGTCCCGATAAGCATCAGCCAAAAAGGCCGCAAAAAGCGTAAAAAGAAAGGCCGCTACCACCGCGCCAATAACGATGATAGCCCGGCGCGGGCGGTTTTTCATGACCGGGGGTTCGGCTTTTTCTACGATTTGGACGGAAGGTATGTTGGTGTTATAAGCGGCTAAAATTTGGTTGTACCGTTCTAGGTCGAAGCTAAGTTGCTTTCGAGCCTGGTTGTGCAGGTCGTTGGCGACAGCGACGGCGCTAATCCCTTCATTGTAATCTCGGATGGTGAGGTTGCCATTGGAGGGATTTGCCGAACGGAGCATATCGCGTTCGCGTTGGGCGCCACGCAGGTTGGCTTTGATATATTCGACGGTATCGAGCGGTATCAGGGGGTTGCCATCAAGCACTTCGAGGCGGGCTGAGTTGCGGGCGATGTCTTCTTCAGCTCGGGTGAGTTGCCTGGAAAGTTGGTTGCCTTGTTCGCCTCCGCTGTAAATTTTGTAACGGGTTTGTACGATACGGACGCTGTCGCCCAGACGCAGGAGTTCGGCAGTTTTGCGCTTGATGTTTGCGTCATAGGAGGCGAGGATTTGCGCTTGGTTGTTTTTGTTGAGGCGTTGGGCTGTTTCGTCAATTTTTTCGCGGGCGGTATTGGCCATGTCCGAGGCCAATTTCGGATCGGTATCTTCAATGGTCAATTCGATGGCATCGTTGCGGTTTTTCTGCACCACATAGAGATCCCGAAACCTCAGGCGTGTCCAATATCGCCCCTCGTAGCTTGCCGAGTCAATGCCATAATGCTGAAAAAGGCCAAAACGCCCGATCATGTAATCCACCAATTCATTGCTGGCTGCAATTTCCATAATTCGGTCCACGTCTTTGTCTGTGCCGAAGTATTCGGTCACCTTGCTCATTCCGCCAAATATCAGTTCTGGCTTGGAAAGGTCTTGGTTGGAGGGATAGAAGATGGTGGTGGCCTTGAAGTAAGTGTCCATCCACAGCGCGATGCCGATGCTGCCCACTAGAGCGATGAGGCAGGCATTTCGGAGGGCTTTTCTCCATCGGTAAATCGTCCCCAAAACGCCGAGGAGGTTGTCGCGGTTGCTCATGATAAAAATTAGCGCAGTACACCATAAATTTTTTTAAAACACTAAGAGACTAAGAGACACTAAGTTTTGGGCAACGCTTAGTGTCTCTTAGTTTCTTAGTGTTTTAAAAAACACACAGGGTGTTTTTGTAAAAAGAAGCGCAAAAGTAAGAAATCTGCCAGCCAAAAAATGGCTCCTAAATCAGCCTTTACAAGGCAACCATTCTTTTCATGCCCGCGTCATTGCCCCACTAGTAATCCATATTCCGGGCACCAACTCCGGCAACATAAATTGAACCATCCTGCTTTTTTGAAAATGACGAAGAAGAACAACCTTCTCGCGGCCATCGCCCTTTTTTCCGTTTGCGCCCTTTATGCCTTCGCTTACCCCGAAGCCGTGCGCGAAAACGTGCTCACCCTCTTTTTCCCCGATGGAGAACGGCCTGTGGCGAGTGTTGACCATTCACCATTGACTGTTGACCATTTACCATTGACCATTGACCGTCAAAAGTCAACGGTCAACAGTCAACAGTCAACAGTCAACAGTCAACAGTCAACCGTTGACACCGTTCCTCCCTTGAACGAGCGCTACGACGATTTTATCAACGCAGGTGGCAACAACCCCGTAGATCTGCACGACCCAAAAGCCATTGATAAACAAGTAGAATACGATGCCGTCACCAATAGGTACATCGTGACCGAGCGCATCGGCGATGATTTTTACCGCGCCCCTACCTACATGACTTTTGAGGAATATGTGCGCTGGCGCGATGAACAGCAGCAACGCGAATATTTCGACCGTTTGCAAGGCGTGGTATCAGCCGATGGCAAAAGCGCCGATGGTACGAATGACCCGGTATCAAAATTCAACTTCAAAAACTCCCTGATTGATCGCCTTTTTGGCGGCACCAACGTGGACATCAAGCCACAGGGCAATATCAACCTGACTTTCGGATATGACTGGCAAAAAATCCAAAACCCCATCCTGACCCTTCGCCAACAGACCAATGGCAACTTCGATTTTGACATGGACATCAACATGAGCGCCCAAGGCAAAATCGGGGAAAAACTTAACCTCAACTTCAACTACAACACGCAGGCGACCTTCGATTTTGACAACCAAATGAAGATCAACTACGATACCAAGGGTTTTTCAGAGGACGAGATTATCCAAAATGTAGAGGCTGGCAATGTATCCATGCCCCTGCGTTCCAACCTCATCAAAGGAGCGCAAAACCTGTTCGGTATCAAGACAGAAATGAAATTCGGCCACCTGCGCACAACCCTCGTAGCCAGCCAACAACGCTCTAAGCAACAAAGCCTCAAAATACAGGGCGGCTCTCAGGTGCAGACCTTCGAGAAGCCGATTGACGAATACGACGAGAACCGCCACTTTTTTGTGAGCCACTGGAACCGCGACCACTTCGAACCGGCCATGAAATGCCTCCCCGTACTACAGTCTCTGTTCAACGTCACGCGCATGGAGGTGTGGATCACCAACGACAAACAGGAATTCCAAAACACCCGCGACGTAGTGCCGCTTACCGATTTGGGCGAAGCCCTGCCCTCCAAAATGGTGGATTCCTCTTGGGCGCTCCTCAACCCACCGGCCAAGGATATCAATGGCAGCCCACTCCCGGCCAACCAAAACAATAGACTTTACAGTACCATTTTGTCGGAGTTGGCCAACGACCCGGAAATGCGTTTCAGCGACCGGGTGGTGAGCAAACTGACTGGCCCAGCATTCCAAACGCCCGGCAATATGTTTAAGGGCCTGAAGCAGATCAAGGATTTTGAAAAGATGAACGCCCGCTTGCTTTCTTCGCAAGAATACACCTTCAACGAACAACTCGGCTTCATCAGCATCAACCTGAATGTGCAGCCAGACCAGGTTGTCGGTGTGGCATTGTCCTATACTTACAACGGCGTACCTTATAAAATCGGTGAGTTTTCGGACGAAGTGCCGAAGAAGAGTTCTGAAGACACCTTGAAAACCAATGTGCTTTTCCTCAAAATGCTGAAAAGCACCACGGCCAATGTCAAGTACCCGATTTGGGACCTGATGATGAAAAACATATATGCGGTGGGTACCGCCAACGTAGACCCGCAGGAATTTCGTTTTGATGTTTATTACGAAGACCCGGGCTTTGGTCAAAAGCGTTTTCTTGATGGCCCGCTGATTCCTAATGGCTTGAAAAGTCGCCCATTGCTCCAGGTTTTCAATCTTGACAACCTCAACTTGCAAGGAGACCCTGGCCCCGACGGCATTTTTGACTTTGTGCAGGGCATCACCATCAATCTCCGTTCCGGGCGTATTATGTTCCCTGTGCTGGAGCCTTTCGGCAGTGATCTGTTGGAAAAGATTGATACAGCCGAGGCCGGTCCGCTCACCCAGACCCAATTGGCGGCTTTGAATAGTTCGCTCATTTACCAACAACTTTATGACAGTACCACCTTTGTGGCGCGGGAATACCAGCATTTGAACCGATTCATGCTGCGGGGTACTTATAAATCGAGCGTTTCGTCTGAAATATCGCTGGGTACGTTTAACCTGCCGCCCGGTTCAGTGCGCGTCTCAGCGGGTGGCACACCACTGCGCGAGGGCATTGACTACTCCATTGACTACAACATTGGCAAAGTGCGCATCCTGAACGATGCCATCCTCCAATCGGGCCAGAGCGTGAACGTAAGTTTTGAGGACAATACGTTTTTCGGTTTTCAGAGCCGGAGCATGATCGGGGCACGTTTTGATTATGCATTCAGCAAGGACCTGAGCGTGGGCGCCACGTTTATGAATTTGTTCGAACGCCCGCTCACCCAAAAAGTGAACTTTGGCGACGACCCCATCAACAACAAGGTGTATGGCCTCGATTTTAGCATCTCGAAAGATGCGCCCTGGCTCACCAAACTCATTGACAAACTGCCGCTTATTTCCACCAAAGAACCTTCGTCCATCACGGCGCAGGCCGAGGTGGCGGTGCTCCAACCGGGCCACAACCGCGCCATCAATCAAGGGGGCGACAAGGGTGGCACGGTATATCTGGACGATTTTGAGGGAAGCACGGCCAATATCCCGCTCACTACCCAATTCAACCAATGGATCATCGCTTCTGTGCCGCAAGGGGATTTGGCCCTCTTCCCGGAATCAGACCCTTCCAACACCACACTTTCTTTGGGGGCTAACCGCGCAGGGCTATCTTGGTATATTTCTGATCCCAGCGCCCGCGACCAAACTGACGCCACAGACCCTTATACCCGCCTCATCCAATATCAAGACATCTTCCCTAACCGTCAACTCACACCATTTGAGCAGTCAAGTTTGCGCCCATTGGACGTGACGATTTGGCCTCGTGAGCGCGGTCCTTATAATTTTGAAATTCCTACAGGCTATGCTACTTCAAAGGGTTTAAACGATAATGGGGAACTCAACTTGCCCAACACACGCTGGGCAGGGTTTATGAAAGAATTGAATACCAACGACTTTGAGGCCTCGAACATCGAATTCATCGAATTCTGGATGCTCAACCCGTATATGGACAAAACCGATGGAGAAGGGGTTTCAGATGCAGGCCAGATGTACATTGACCTGGGTTCTATTTCAGAAGATGTAATGCGCGATTCGCGTCAGTTTTTTGAAAACGGCCTGCCAACCGGGACGAACAATGTGTCTACAGATGCCTCTCCATGGGGTCGGGTGCCCATCGAAGCGCCCATTGTGAATGCTTTTGACAACAACGAAGCAAGCCGCAAGGAACAAGATATTGGCCTTGATGGCTTGGATAATTTGCAAGAGACAAGTTTTGGCGACATTGGGACTTGGTACAACCTTATCCAGAACACGCCAACGCTTTCGCAAAACTTCAAAAATGCGGTAACAGCTGACCCTTCCAACGATAATTTCGTTTATTTCCGCGATAATTCATTCCCACAGGCCCCCCAAGGTCCGGGTCTTTTGAACCGCTATCGAAGATTCAACAACCAAGAGGGCAATTCGCCGGTGAACCAGAACGAGGCGGGCAACCAAAACCCCTCCAGCACGAACTATCCCGACCAGGAAGACCTCAACCGCGACCGTTCGTTGAACGAGACCGAAGCGTATTTCCGTTACAAAATTGACCTGAAGAAAAGAATGGGTGCTAGTCAGGAAGAAATTGACGAGGCAGACCCTGCGATCGCCGGCTACATCACGAACACCGTCACTTTCACCAAAGACAGCCGCGAATACAAGTGGTATCGCTTCAAAGTCCCGCTCGATGATACACTGCGCAAAAGCATTGGCGGCATCGAAGACTTCCGCTCCGTGCGATTCATCCGCATGTTCTGGAAAGGCTTTGACGAGCGCACCACATTCCGCTTTGCCACCCTTGAACTGGGTCGCAACCAATGGCGCCGTTTCAAGCAAAACCTTGGCTGTAGCGACACGCCCATGCCTGATCCGATTCCTTTTGACGTGAATGCAGTGAATATTGAGGAAAACTCCGCCCGCCAACCTTTCAATTACACGATTCCTTATGGCATCCAGCGCGAGCAGTCGGTGGGCGCGTTCCCGGACATTTTACAGAACGAGCAATCGCTTGCTCTGAACGTTTGCGAGCTTCCATACTGCGATGCACGTGCGGTATTCAAGAGCCTGAACATGGATTTGCGCCAGTTCAAACGCCTCAAAATGTTTGCGCACGGGGAAGAAACCGTGGAAAAACTCGACACGGGCGACCTCAAAATATTTATCCGAATGGGCTCGGACTACACGCGCAACTATTACGAGTACGAACTCCCGCTGCTTATTTCCAACCCCACCAACTTAAATGGAAACCCAGACAGCAGAGAATACAAAGAAGAAGTGTGGCGGAACAACTTCGACTTCCCGCTCGAACTCCTCACCGAGGTAAAAAAACAGCGCAACGCCGATCCGAATCCCAACCCATTCAAGCCTTACATTGGTTTCGACCCGGACAACCCTGATGCAAGGGTGAGAATATTTGGCAATCCAAACCTGGGTTATGTCAAGGGGATCATGATTGGAGTTAGGAACAGCGATCCAGATGGTATGACCAAGCACTGCGTAGAGGTGTGGCTCAACGAATTGCGGCTCAACGGCTTCAACGAGAAGGGCGGTTTTGCCGGCTTGGCCCGGGTAGATATGAAATTGGCTGACTTGGGCGGTATCTCGGTTGCGGGCAACTATACAGGCATCGGCTGGGGAAGTATTGAAGAAAAACTGGCCCAACGCCAACGCGAAGAAGTGATGCAATATGATTTGTCTACCAATTTAGAACTTGGCAAGCTCCTTCCTGAAAAATCGGGGCTGAAAATCCCGTTCTACGCCCAATACTCCAACGTGACACGCACCCCGGAATACGACCCCTACGATCTGGATATCAAACTGAAAGACAAACTCCGCGAGACGGCAGACGCGGGTGTTCGGGACAGCATCCGCGCCCAAGCAAAAGATATAACCGTGGTAAAAGGTTATAACTTCACCAACGTCCGCAAAGAACGGCGTGGCAAAGCGCGGCAAATCCCGCTGCCCTGGAACATCGAAAACTTCAGCGTCACCTACGCCTACAACGAACAAGAAAAACGCACGCCGTTTATCCTCAGTGACCGCCAAAAGCAATATAAGGGTGGTCTGGACTGGCAATATGGCACGGGCATGAAACCCATTACGCCGTTCAAAAAATTGATCAAAAAGGACAAGTACCTGAAATTCATCAGCGAATTCAACTTTAACCCTCTGCCCAACACTTATGGGTTCAATACGAATCTGGAACGTTTTGAAGGCATCACCACTTATCGCTTTGCCGGCGAGAATCCTGAGTTGAATACTTATTACAACCGCAGATTTACCTGGGAACGCAACTACGACCTTGGTTGGGATATCACCAAAGGCATCCGCTTTGGTTTTGATGCCAATGCAAAAAGCCTCATTGACGAGCCATTGGAATACGAATCT
>JACMMM010000723.1 GCA_014379065.1 Saprospiraceae bacterium | reverse complement strand
GCCCTTTTTAGCCGAAGCAGTGTCTTCGCTAAAATTAATGGCGAGTTGGGCAAAGCTATATTTACCGGACTTGATCTGTTCCATTATGTTTTTAGCGCGTGTTTCGCTCTTTGAGATATTGCCGCGGAATAAAATATGGCGTATCCGTACGGAATCAGGTAGCGCAGGTATCACAAGCTTTCGTAGTTTTGGTGCTACAGTCTTTTTACCCATACACCAGTCATTTTCAGCAGCATAATGGCTCTGGGTCAAGCCCCAATCGCGGGCCAAATAGAAAAACACACAGGCCGAATCCTTTATGCCCCGACGCGAGAAGTCAACGCCGATGTTGTATAGCGTCGCGGAGAAATTGGCCCGGACATGCGCCAGCGAGTCTGCAGCTGCGGGCAAGCGCATGGCTCGAGCGGCTAAGGAATCGAAGTTGCTAACGTGGTGGTTTTCAAGTGTATCCAGAGCCAGCCGTTCCAGCCAGAGCAGGGAATCTTCCGGGCTGTCGAGGCAGAAGGGCAGTGTATCAGATTTGACAACTTTTTGAAAGTTGTCAAATCTCGTGTTGGGCTTGAATGTGTATTCCACCTTCTCCCCCTTACACCCATCCTCCGGTGGCGCAGGATACCAAGAAAAAATCCCCCAGGACCCCAACAGCCAGAGCAATGCTGCGCTCATGGTGCTCCAAAATCCAGCCGAAAAACCAAGCGCCGGGAAACCGCCTCTGTACACAAATTTTTTCCAACGCTCTGGAACTTGGAAATGCAGTGGCGAAGGCGGACGATTCAAGTATTTGATCACCGTGAAATCGGCCTCGGTTTGCGGCAACAGCTTTTCGATTTCTTTTTCAAGTGCTTTTTTCTTCTTTTTGTCGGTCTCGCTCAGCCACTGGTTGAGCACCACGGCCATACGGTGGTCGGCCCAGGCGGAAGAGTCCTTGGGTGGTGGCGATTGTGCGAGCAAAGCAGCCAGTTCGCCCCGTAGCCGTGGGATGAGCGCGGGGTCTTCGCGTTCAAGCCATTCGAGCAGGGCAGCGCGGGCGGTTTGGGGGATTTGCCCTTGTACGAACCAGCGGATGCGGAAAATTTTTAGAAGGCTATCAAGAGTGACGACTGGTTCCACGTCAGACTTTCCAAGTCTTGAAGACTTGGAAAGTCTCCGTCCCAGCCAAAGCGTCAAATCCCAGTGCAGGCTTGGGTAAATAGCGCAGGCAGCCACCCAGCGCACGAGTTCGCGGGGCAATTGCAAAAGGAGCATGGGCAGCGGATACTCGTCTTCGGGCTGATAGATGGCCGCAGGCGCATCCTGTACGCGATCGCGCCAGCGTTCGAAGCGGGCATCTTCGCCGTGTTCGAGCTCCTCCACCCAAAAGCCGAGACTCTGGAGGGTGGCAGGAAACAGCGTGAACAATTCAGAAAGACGGCGTTCACCGCGACCCCAGTCGTCCGTAGGCTTTGGCGTGAAGAGCGCGCGTGACGGCCAGTTTTTAAACACTTCAGCCCAAGGTTCCAGCCGGGCATTAGTGGGATGGATGAGTTGCAGCCCCGTGCCCACCATGATGAGCCGCGCTTGTCCATACCGTTGCGAGATGTCAGCCAGTCGCAGTCCGTCGGGGTGTGTCTCATTGAATCCAATGCGAATATCGGAGTCGTAGAAAAAGCGCTCGATGTGAAGTTCTTGCGCTTGCAAGGCTTTGAAAACGGCATCGAAGAGCTGGGCGCGGTGGTTTTGCGCGCTTTGACGGTCTATCAGCAGCAGGTAATCCACGGGCTGCGTCTGGGCACGGAATTGAAAAGCAGGCATCCCGCCTTTTTCTGCAGTGGCCCGGATACTGCGGGGCAGGTCGAGGCGTAGGGTATCTGTGGCGCTGCGGCGACGCATCACCTGCAAGGCGTGGTGGAAGGCGTCGCCCAGCACGATGTCGTCAGCGCCTTCTATGCGGATGTTCCAGACGTATGGCGGTTTGTCTTGGCGGTCAAGTTCGGCGATAAGTTTGCGCCGCCGCCATTCTAGCCAGCGCCAAAGCGCGAACAACAGAGCCGTGAAGGGAAGGAATATCAGCCAACGAAGCCAGTACCAGCTTTGGGCAAACCAGTTTTGCCAGGGGTCGACAGGTTTGATGACAAGGTCGAGGAAGGCTTGGGTGTGGTCAAATGGGATAGGTCGGAGCTGGAAGTCGGGGTGGTCAGGGCCGGTTATTACCGTTTCTTCCTTAACGGTTACAGGCGGCGACACAAAAATTCGGAGGCGGAGCTCACAGGATTTGCCGTTGGATAAACTGACATTCAAGACCAAGGAGTCCATGCCTTGCACGGAGTCGCGGGCGGTATAGGAGAGGCAGGTGTCTTTTTGGACACGGATAACTGCCCAGTTGGAGACCACCGTTGGTTCTGCAGATGCTGGGATGCCTTCGCTTACTCCACCATAGGGATTGTATCGCTGTAATTCAGAACTTCCATCTGCAAATTTGATGGTGAGTCCAGATACCTTTTGCCCAAACGAATCCAATTCAGGAATTACACTTGGACAAATCATAGTTGTCTGTCCCGCCGTCACCGTCAAGGATTTCTCTATCACTGGTTTGTCTTCCTTCTGGGAATGAATCCAGGCCAAGCCGCCCAAAACCAGCGCCAATGCCGCCAAGGATACCCAAAATCCAATCTTGGATCGTCTGATTTTTTCGTCCAGCGGATTGGGCGGCGATGGTGGCGGTTCCGGTGTTTTTCCAAAAATCTCGTCAGCCCGTTGTTGGCAAATTTTAAATTTTTCATACACCAAAGCCTGTTCTTGAGGCGAATGCGCCAGAATAGGTGCGAGGGCCAGTAATAAATCCTCTTCTGAGATATCGTCCGGCAGGTGGCTCAATAGTTCCTGTACACGCAGGTGCGCACCCGTGCCCAGCTCGATTTTCTCACTTTGGAGTTCATCGAGCAGGTCTTTGACCAGGAAGAGGATTCGGGCGGAGTGCGTCATTGGGTTGTTAAAAGATGAGGTGCCATCTTCGACGAAGGAGAAGGTGTCACGTCATCTTGGATATGGTTGTAGTTGCCGTTCCGAGATGTCACCTGCTCGTGCCTCACAGATGACTTCACTACCAAGGGCTGCTCACAGCCATTCATCTAGTGCTTTAAGGTCATCTTTGCTTTTTGCCAATACGGAATACGACGTGAGCAGCAGTTTGCGCTCTTCATCGCTGAGTTTTTCGGGGGCTTCAAGTTTGGCGACTGGGAAACTGATTTTATGGAGCAGAGCAGTCCAATTGATGAGCTCAGCAGTGGCAGGTTTTTTTCGGAGTTTCACCTTTTTATCGTCGCGGATGCTCTCGAAATGGGCCACTATTTTTTCCAAGTCAGGGTCTCCAAAGCCCTCCACTTTTTTAGAAACAATGCGCAAAAGCATGGCCGCGTCCGGGAACGGAATATGGTAGTACACCACCCGGCGCAGGAAGGCATCGGGCAGGTTTTTCTCCGAATTGGAGGTCATTACGATGATGGGACGCAACGCAGCAGGAGGGGCAGGCCAGTTTCTTCTGGCTTCTGGCACTGAAAATTCTAGTTTTTCGAGCGCGGCCAACACGTCGTTTGGCAGGTCGCGGGGGGCTTTGTCAATTTCGTCTATCAGCACCAAACGACGCTCTCCGCCCCGAATGGCGTCGCCGAGGGCTGCATAGTGGATGAAGTTCTGCTCCACGTAGTCAGGCGAGAGTAGTTCGTTATTACGTGCATGCGCGTATTGAAAGTGGGCAAGCGCGTCGTAGCTGTAAAAAAGGTCTTTTACTGTCGAAGAAGTCTGGGCGTTGAACACCAGTGGGTCGCCGAGGCCGAAAAAATGGGCCAGATGGTCGGCGAGTTGGGTTTTGCCCGTGCCCGGTTCGCCCGTGAGCAAGAGCGGCTGCGCGAGTGCGAGGGCTACGTTGACGGCGGCTTGAAGCCCGGGCGGTGGTTCGTAAAGCGAGGCGTCGCGGAGTTTCGGGTTGGCCTCGATGACGGGAAGGTCGGCCTGGCCTTCGGATTGGTAGAGGTGAAAATTGCTCATATTCAACTACTTGGATGCGATTTCAAAAATGACAACCCTTCTTCGCTAAGGCTAGGGCGGGTAAAAATGACGTAATGACTCAATGACCAATGACGACTCTTCACTTGGATGCGATTTCATAAATCCGTCGCTGTACAGGTTCTATGTCTTTTAGGTGGAATTTTTGCTGGGTTCTATACAAAATATCTTCCTCTGAACCTGCCTCGAAGGTGGCTGCGAGGGCGCGGGTGACTGCTCGGGAGAGATTTGGGTTGCGGATATCGTCTATCTCGGCCACCCAGTCGTCGAAGTCTTGTTGGTCAATCGGCGGGAAATCCGACAACAGGGTAGCTTGGTCAGGGTACTTTTCGCAAAGGCTGCCGAGTTCGGCGAGGATGGCTTTTTGGCGGTGGGTTAGCTGTTCCGGGTCGAGGTGAAGTTTTGGGCTTTTTATCACCACGAAAAATAGAAAAGTCGGCACCTCCTTGTTTGGGCATTGAAAGGTTTCGATCATCCATTCAAAATACTCGCGGATTTCGCCTTCGTCCTTTTCCCATTTTTTTTCCGAAATCTCAAACACGGAGGTTACATAGTCGTAAGGCAATTTCGGCACACCCGTTTCGATGAAGGTTTCAAAACTCTGAGTGTCTGAAAACTGAAAACGCCGGGCGACGTATTCCTTTAGCCGTTTTTGGCTGGCGGCCAAGTCGGTGCCAAGGGGCAGGTTCTCGGTTTTAATGCGGTCGTCATCTTCCTGAAATGGGTAAGAAATGGCATCGTGACGATCATCAAGTTTGTCGCGGATAATCTCATAAATCAAACGCTTGCCAAACGAAGTGGGCATTTCAGTTGGGCACCCGCAGATAAAATGGAACTGAAAATCGCTTTTCCCTTCCCAGCGGTTAAATACCCGGCGGAAGGTTTTTGCTTGGCCTATGCGGTCGCAATTGACCAAGTGGAGGGAGGATATCTCGTTGTCGAGGTCAATGCCAAGTTGTTCAATGGCGTATAAAAGGGAAGCGTAATCCCCGCCTAGTTGCCAGTTGTGGAGGCTGCTGAACATGGCTGCGGTCACTTGGTTGAGGACCAGGGTCTCTTCTTTGAATTCAATGACCCCTTGGTTTTTCTTGGTGGTGAGGTTGCTCAGCCGGGCTGAATAACCCAACACCTCCGTACGGATTGGATCATGGACACCAGTTGCCTGAAGCCAAACAGCAATGGCTTCTTCGAGCTGGCCGCGCGAAATCAATTGAAGAATGGAATCTTTTGGATTCATTGTTTGGGTATAGGCGGGCGTTTCAGACGCTTTGTTTGGCTGCAAAGGTATTTTTTTTACATCTATTTAGGGCAGCCACTTCACTCCCCAAACGCCGCCGCCAATAGTTCCCCCTGCTCCTTCTCATGCGCTTTAGGAAATCCTGTAGCAGGGGATGCCGATGCTGCACGGCCCGCATATTTCCAACCATATTCAGATTGGGTAACGGCGATGTGGCTCCAAGCGCCCATGTTGCTGGGCTCTTCCTGAACCCAGACAAGTTCGGCCTTGGCGTATTTTTTCCGAAGGGCGTCAAACTGCTTTTTCGGGAAGGGGTAAATCTGTTCGAGACGGAGGATGGCCACGTCCTCGCGTTTTTCGTCCTGCTGTTTTTTGAGCAAATCGTAGTAGACCTTGCCAGAGCAGACGAGCATGCGCTTTGTTTTTTTAGCATCGGCGAATGCGTCGTCAATCAGTTCGCGGAAACGGTTGCCCGTTTCAAGTTCGCTGATTTCGCCGAGGTTGAAAGGCGCACGAAGACCCGATTTCGGCGACATCACGACGAGCGGTTTGCGGAAGGGGCGCACTTGTTGGCGGCGCAACAGGTGGAAAAAGTTGCTGGCCGTACTCACGTTCGCCACGGTCACGTTGTTCTCGGCGCAGCCTTGCAAAAAACGCTCTAGGCGGGCGGAAGAGTGCTCAGGGCCTTGGCCTTCGTAGCCGTGGGGAAGCAACATCACGAGGCCGCTCATGCGCTGCCACTTGCTTTCGCCGGCGAAAATGAATTGATCCACAATGGTGCTCGCGCCGTTTACGAAGTCGCCAAACTGCGCTTCCCAGATCACCAGTGCATCGGGCGTAGAGAGCGAATAACCG
Source organism: Saprospiraceae bacterium (assembly GCA_014379065.1). Taxonomy (GTDB): domain Bacteria; phylum Bacteroidota; class Bacteroidia; order Chitinophagales; family Saprospiraceae; genus M3007. Next base: position 2,790 of record JACMMM010000723.1, on the reverse strand, counting down.
TATTCAAACCCCAGCACGGCGAATTCACTGAGCAAGGAATTGAAGATGCGGAATTTGCCCTGCTTTTCCGCAATGCCGTCCAAACGGTTGATTTCCTTATAAGTATTGGTGTCAATGATGCAGGCGTGACGGTGGCTGAAAGTGCCGCGTTTTACGTCTTGGCCGCTCATGCGCACGTCTTGTCCGTCGAGCAAAAGTGAGCCGTAGGCCAAGAGTTCGCCGAGTTGCCAGTCAATTTTGCCTGTGGCTACCAATTGTTTTTTGGCCTCGGTGAGTTTGGCAATTTGTGAAATGGGCGTAAACCCTTCGGGGAACGACAGCAAATGATTGAGCAATTTGTCAATCGCCTTACGCGGAATACCCGTATCGGGACTTTCCTGAAAATCCTTGTCCGCCACGGTTTTTTTCAGGGCCTTCCAATGGAGTTCTGGTTCTTGGTAAGTATAGGGCAGGGGTGTTTGACGCGCATTGTCCAGACGGGCTTGCAGGTCGGCCTTGAATTTAGCCTCCATGTCTTTGGCCATTTGCTCGTCCACATCGCCGCGTGCGACCAATTTTTGGTTGTAAATCGTGCGGGGATCGGCGTGTTTTTCGATAATTTTCCACATTTCCGGCTGGGTGAAACGTGGCTCGTCGCTCTCATTATGGCCGTTGCGGCGGTAGCACACGAGGTCAAGGAACACATCGGTATTGAACGCCTGGCGGTATTCGATGGCCAATTCAGCAGCAAAAACGCAGGCCTCCGGGTCGTCGCCATTTACATGGAAAACAGGGGCTTGCACCACCTCGGCAATGCTCGTGCAATAGGTGCTGGAGCGGGCGTCTTCCCAACTTGTGGTAAAACCAATCTGGTTGTTGATGACCAGATGTACCGTACCGCCCGTGTTGTAGCCTTCGAGGCTCATCATCTGAATTACCTCATACACAATGCCTTGTCCCGCCAATGCCGCGTCGCCGTGAATCAAAATCGGCAACACGCGGTCGAAATCTTCCTGATATAGAATATCAAGTTTGGCACGGAGGAATCCCTCCACCACTGGATCAACGGCTTCGAGGTGACTGGGGTTGGGAAGCAATTTGACGTACACCGTTCGCCCGTTCAAGGTTTCGGTTTGGGAAGAATAGCCTTGATGGTATTTCACGTCGCCAGAACCGTAGCTCTGGTCAGGGATGCTTTTGTCTTCGAATGCGCGAAAAATCTGCTCGTAGGTTTTGCCCACGATGTTGCAAAGCACATTGAGCCTACCCCGGTGCGCCATACCGATCACGACTTCTTCGACTGGTGTTTCGGTTTCGGCGGCGCGGTTGATCATCGCGTCGAGTGCGGCAATGCTGGCTTCCCCACCCTCGAGACCGAAGCGTTTTTGTCCCACGAATTTGGTGGCCAAAAACTGTTCAAATCCCACTGCGCCGTTGATTTTTTCCAGAATCCGCTTCTTTTTTGCCAAGGGGAAACCGAAGTCGCCTTCGAGATTGCGGCCTTCGATTTTTTGGCGCAGCCATTCGCGTTTGGTCTTGTCAAACACATGTGTGCTCTCAAAACCAATGTTGCCGCAATAGATCAATTTCAGACGCTCGAGGATTTCGCGGAGCGTCGCGTTGGGCATACCGAGTTGGTAACCTGCCACAAAGCGCGTGTCCAAATCTACTTCTGATAACCCGTAATCCGATAATTCTAGACGCGGATGCCGGTTTTTGCGCGGCTTGATCGGGTTAGTGGTCGAGAGCGTATGACCCCGATCACGATAGCCGTAGATGAGGTTGACCACAGCGAATTCTTTTTTTAGGTCGGAAACGGCTGTGCTGGATGCTGCTGCACCATTGTCGTGGCCATTGCTTGAACTGCTCGCGAAATCAAAGCCCCGGAAAAAGGCTTGCCAATCTGATTCGACAGAGGCCGGGTCGGCCTGCCAGTTTTTATACAGCGATTCGATATATTGCGGGTGCGCGTTGAAAACAGGAGAATGGTCAGTCATGGATGTGCGTGTTGATTTGGGATTTGATCAATGGTTGATTTGGTTATCTGATGATTTGGGGATTTGATTATTCGAGTCGCCAAGCTTGAGCACTCGAATAACCAAATCATCAGATAACCATATCACCATTGAAGCGGCCGCAAAATTAAAACGAACCTATTGGTATTTTGTAAAAACCTCGTCAATTGCAGCAGCCAAAGTGCGGTCTTTTTCGGTCACGATATCGCCCGCGCTGTGTGTACAGAGTTGAATATCAACCTTGTTCCATACATTGCTCCAATCGGGGTGATGGTCGAGTCGTTCCGCATGAAAAGCCACTTCGGTCATAAACGCAAAGGCTTCTGCGAAGTTTTTGAATTTGAAGGAGGCTTGGAGTTTGTTGTCTTTTTCTTGCCACATGACATGGGATGTTGAGAGAGTTGAGGAGTTGAGAATGGTGAGGGTTGAGGAAGGTGCCCGACGGCTACTGCCACCCTCCTTCGTCAAGGCTTCGGCGGGTAAAACTGCTACTGCCAACTACGACCTCTCCGTCTGCGCTCAATTTTTGAAGCGAAACGGGTTTGATCTCGTTGATAATTCCGCTTTCTACTGGAATCTCAATTTTGATGTAATTGTCTGTGTACCCATTCAATAACGTTACATCGCGGTGATGCTCAAACAATACAGGGCGCACTGTGCCTAGGTGCTGCTGGTAAAACGCCCGGCGTTTCATCTCCGAAAGCCCGCGCAGTGCTTGATTGCGGCGACGGCGTTCTTCTACGGGAACTTTACCGGGCATTTCAGCCGCAGGCGTGTTGGCGCGTTCGGAATAGGT
>JACMMM010000722.1 GCA_014379065.1 Saprospiraceae bacterium | reverse complement strand
GGATTTGGATAAACCTGAATAGCCAGTTTTCGGTCCCCGGCTACCAGGACGCTCTTGATGGCGGAGTATTCAAATTGCCCATTGAAGTCTATCTGTTTCAGGCGGTAATAGTTGGTACCAGGCAGGGGGCGCTCATCAAGGAACTGGTAAACTTGTTCCGTCTGGCTGTTTCCGTGGCCGGGCACGAAACCGCGGGTCTGCCAGCTCCGCCCGTCCGGGCTGTGGTCGATATGGAAGCCCTCGTTGTTGCTCTCGGAGGCAGTGCGCCAGTTGAGCAGGACAGCTTTATCCTTGTGCATGCCGGCATTGAACGCTACAAGTTCTACAGGCAAAGGTTCACTATATTCCAAGGTAACATTGGAAAACCAGGCACAATGAAATCCTGAACCAGCCGTTCGGGTAATATCCAAAGTATTATTTCCGCCATAAATATACCCGGGAATTCCTGCGCCATTGGTAACACTAAAGTTCAACAATGGGGTTGGACAATCGCAAGAGCAGGTCGTAAAGGGGTCGCCATGAACAATTGTCTGAAGGATCGTACCATTTAAACTTAATTCGAAAGTACCTCCTTCACATGCTGCGTAATAATCGACAGAAATCGTTGTGACGATCCCTGAAGGTACCGGGTCCGAAAAAGAGCCTGGATACACGTCACCACACTGGTAAGTATAATCCGCATCGCCAGTTATATAGCCATCACAACCACTGTCTGGTCCACAACTACCATCTATAAAATAGTCTATCAATAAAGTAGAGCTTTGGCTCCATGACGCTTGGTAAAAACTGAACGATACAAGTATTACAAGTGCCACTTTTTTTAGTTGCAAATTCCGTTTAGGTATGGCTAAATAATGGAGGGAAGCATTTGCAGACCTCGTAAATGATTGTAATAAAGTCTTCATAAAGGATGAATTAAAAGTGAAAAGATTTTTCTAGACCCCGGCAATTGGAAAGTTGGATACCACGAATTTTAAGCCACTCCCTTTCCAAATCGATAGTGCAAAGGTGAGGCTCCTCGAAGGATGTTTTCCGGCAAGTTGGTAGCATTTTCCGTCAAAATCAAGGGATGGGAAGGCAGCAAAATCTATCAAAAAAAGGCATTGCAGATTGAAAATCAATCACTTAAATAATCCGAAGGTGATTTCCCAAACCGCTGCTTAAAACTCCGGGAAAAAGTACGGGGATCACTGTAGCCGGTTTTGGAAGCGACTTTGGCGATGGAATCGTACGTGCGGTTTTCCAAAAGGTGGCGGGCTTTGTCGAGGCGTATTTCCTGTAAATATTGCACTGTTGAAAGCCCGGTCAGGCGCTTCAACTGCCGCAGTAAGGTGGATTCACTCATGGCAAATTCCCGCGCTAAGGAGGGGATGCCAAGCAGTTCGTTAGAGAGGTTTTTTTGGATATAAGCTTCGAATGTCTCTAACCAGACCCGGTCAGGTTCCGAAATGGTCAGGTCTCCTGCCGGCCTCTCCTCAAGGTGCAGCTCCGCATTGGAAACAGGCTCATCGGACACAGTCCGGCGATTGCGGTAATTGGTGAGCAGGTTTTTAACCCGCACCTGTAATTCCTCTTCGTCGAAGGGTTTGGTCAGATAATCGTCCACCCCGATGCGAAGCGCTTTGAGCCTGTCCTGTGCCTCTGCCCGTGCCGTGAGCATAATGACAGGGATGTGACGGGTGGTTTCGCCGGACTTCAGTTTTTCGAGGAGCTGGTAGCCATCCATGACGGGCATCATGAGGTCGGAAATGATTAAATCAGTTATGAGGGAGGAGGTATGAGGGATGAGGTCAGCTTCCTCGTTCATACCTCCTCCCTCATCCCTCCTCCCTCCTCCCTTCCTCAACATTTCCAAGGCTGCTTTGCCGTTTTCTGCAGTACGGACATTGTACTTATCCTGCAAAATCAGGCGGATGTAATCTTGAAGTTCGGGGTTGTCCTCCACCACCAGGAGGGTCGGTTTGGCGGGGTCGGTGCGGGCAGCCGCTGCGATGGGCAAAAGACCGGTTGTTTCGGCTACGCCATCCAAATCGGAGGAAAACGGGCTGGTGATGCCTTCCTGAAGTTGTGGCATGTTTTCCGGGCTAAGCACCACCACCGGAAATTCCACCCGGAAAGTGGCGCCTTTGCCGAGGTGGCTTTCCACGTCGATTTTTCCGTCAAACAGCTTGACGTACTCCTGGCAGAGCGCGAGTCCGAGGCCCGTGCCGCCTTCAGCGGGTTTGTCGGGCCGGTTGGTCTGGAAGAAGCGCTCGAAGACGAACGGCAGGTCGTCGGGATGGATGCCGGGACCATCGTCTGCAACGGACATTTGAAACAGGGAAATGGATTTGCCGTGTTTCTCCATTTCCAATGTCACCCTGATTTTTCCGCCGACAGGGGTGAACTTGAAAGCATTGGAAAGCAGGTTGTAGGTAAGCTGGCGGCATTTCTCTCTGTCTATGTTTGCCACAATGCCGTCGTCCACGGCTATGGCGAATGAAAAATCAATTTCCTTGCGGGATGCCAGCGACTCGAACTGCACAATATGCCTTCGGAAAAAGGCAGCGAGTGGAGTAGGTTGCCGGTTGAGCTCCATTTTGCCCGCTTCCAGCTTGCGCAGGTCGAGAATATCATTGATCAGGTGGTTCAGTTTTTCTCCGTTGCGGGTGACCATTTGTAGCAGCCCGACCTGTTTTGGGCTTAACTGGCTTTCTTTCAGCAAGGAGGAAATGGGTCCGAGCACGAGGGTGAGCGGGGTGCGCAGTTCGTGGCTGATATTGGCAAAAAAGCGGGATTTGGCGGCGTCGAGGTCTTTTAATTGTTCCGCCTGTTGCGCTGTTTTACGGTTGGCTTGCTGCAATTGCCGGTAAAAATATGCCAGTGCAGCAGCGAGAAGCACCATGATGAGAACGATTAGGGTCAGGAGGTTTCTTCTCGCTTTTTCTACCTGAATTTCGCGGGCTTGCCCTGCGATTTTCTCCAATTTTTTTTCATCGTTGTAGCGGGCGTCAATTTCGATGACTTTACGGTATTGGATTAACGCGTCTCTGGCTACTTGCAGATCATATCCCTTTTTCAAATAGTACCAGGCCGAATCGGGCTGCCCCATTTGCTTGTATATTTCCCCTCGGAATTTATAAGCCGCAAAAATGTCTTCATTCATTCTGTCCCCCAACGCCATGCTTGTTTTTGCAAAGACAATGGAGGTGTCATTGTATGCCAGCGCCTTTTTTAATTCCTTTTGCTGAAAATAATGTTGGGCGACATTTGCCATAACGGCGCTTAACCCTTTATTGTCATCAATTTTAAGGAAGAGGCGGGCAGCGGACTGGAAGTGTTCCAGCATCTTTTCCGGGGCTGTTTGATTCAACAGCATAGCCATGAGCATGTGACCCCAGGCTTCCTGCAGGATCAGGTTAAACCTCGGTGCAGTCCGCAAAACCTCCTCGGCATAGTAGGTTGCACTGTCCATATTGTTCAGGAATACCCTGTGGTAGGAGGACATCCTGATGGCATAAAATGGATAGAGCGAATCCAGCCCACGTTTCTCGATGGCAGATTGAGCATCTTTCAGGTTCGCCAGGCACTGCCTGCTGCGCTTCATGTTTTCGTGTAGATTTGCCAATGCTATGCACGCTTGGGTGTAAGTGTCCCATTGGTTTTTATGGTTGCTTCGTTCCTTGACGTGCAAGAGCATCTGTACCGCTGCCGTGTCCCTGTCGTCATGTTCAAAGGCAGTGGCTTGCAACAGTTGCACCTTTAGCCCGAAAGGAGAATCAAGCTGTTGATACTCCCTCAGTTCCGCTATCAATCGGGCTAAAATAAGGTTAGCGCTGTCATTTTTATAGGAGATGATAAAGGCATCCGCCTCGGCAAGTTCCGTTGCCATCGTAGCAGTGGGGGGAAGATGCTGTTCGGTAATTGGCAGAGATTTGGCCGGCCTTTGGGCAAACAGTTTTTCCGTTCTTTCCCCTCCCGACAGGAATAGTAAAAGGGTGGCTTTCAGAAGCCATATCCTGGAATTATTCCAACACTTGACGGTACACATAAACAATTAATTAACTCAAGTTGTGGCCTATTAGAGTCCTTTGAAAAAGGAACCTAATTGCCTAAAAGGCATCTGCCGGCATCCATTTTTGCCGGCGTCAATCTTTGTACCAGGTTCCGGCAAGCAAAACCCGAACAAACGCCAAAATAATCAAAATAGGGTTATTAGAAAAATCCACCTTTTTTTTTAACCTTTATGCTATTCAGCGGGGTACCATACCGATCATTACCGGTCAGACATCCCCTTTTGGATTCGGCAGCATTTTTGACATTGTTTGAATGGTTTCCCGGGCAATTTTGTATTTTTAATCCTTATTTTAATTCAAAACAGAAAAATCATGAAAAAAAACCGGTTTGTTATCCCGTTCTTTTTGTTGACTTTCCCACTCTTTGCCTTTTGCCAGGAAAAGAAGTATGATATCAATCCCACTGAAAATTTCCTCCTGCTGAGAAATGGGACGGTGCTTAAAGAGGGACAATTTGCTATAAAGGAAAGTGCCCTTGGTGAGCAGTTCTCCTATGCCGACGGCCAAAAGATCAAGCTGGCCGATGTGAATTATTACCGGACCTCCGAAGGATATTTCGGGATGTACAAGGTCAACGCCGTGACTTTCCGCCCGGTTACCCGAAGAGCAACAGGCACCCTCGAATTGTATGACAGGACCGTCTCCAGCGTCCATTATCATGGCCCCTCACTCTCGGGCGCTCCGGCTTATACAAGCAGGTCGAGTTCCAATGTCCAGTATTTCGCCCGGCCGTTCGGAGAAATCAAGATCATGAATTATAAGAACCTCAAGGAAGCATTTGTCTTCGATCCCGCCCGGGGAAGCCAAAACAAGGATATTTTAAAGCACCTGAATAAGGGAAATACCCAGAAGTGGTCTAAATATGGTTTAACCATCGGCGGTTTCGGGGCGGTAGCGGCCGGTATGGGTATGTGGCTCCTCGGAAGGTCAAAGGAGCCGCCTTCGTCCATTGTTCCGGCCTTGGTCGTTGGGGGAGGTGGATTGGTCGCTTACTCCATCGGGTCTTTATTACAGCCTGAGAAGTCGTATTTAAAGGCGATGCAGTTATATAATTCGAACTATTGACATAGGAGTGGGCAAAAAATCAGATAAAACTGATTTCTTATATGAAGTTTAAAAAACCCTGAACCCAATGTTCTTATTTAATAAATATTTAACCCAAAAACCAGTATCTCCCCAGAAACCAAACGTATTAAAATCCTGCCGACCGGCGTTTATCTGATTTTAATCAATAAACTATTTCAATTATGAAAAAACTGATCGGAAAAAATGGTTTGGTTATTACATTGCTACTGGTGCTGGGCCTGGGCTTTTCTTCCTGTATTAAGGAAGAGTCATCTGACGTAAATCAGAATAAGATCTTTGCGGAATACGAGTTGAGCTACGACCAAAACACGGACAAGACGTATGCCTCTGCGGTATTTAAGTTCAGCAATGGGCTCGGCACGAAGCTGCATTTATCCGGTCCGAGCAATGTCACGTTCGGCGCCGATGTCCTTCCTTACGACCCGGTTTTTGCCTATTACAGGAAAGAATACGCCGGAAAGGTCGATTCCGGAACTTTTGTTTTCACGGATTCCCTCGGCCATACCTATTCCAATCCGGTCAGTCTGGCGGCCATTATTATGAACCCTTCGCTCGATACCATCCACAAATCAGGGAGCTTTACATACGCCTGGACCGGCGCGGCCGTGGCAGCCAACGAGGCGGTTGGACTGACTATCGCCAATGCCGCCAATGCCGTTTATTTTCAATATTTTCTTCAGAATTCGGTGGGCGCTACGGATATCGTCCTCCCGCAGACGCAACTGAATAACCTGCCGACGGTAAATGCCAATGCTACGATCGAACGCGTTTTTGAAACGACCGCGCCGGAAGTCACCAGCGCCGGCGGGAAAATTCGGGGCAAATACAAGGCGTCGTCTTCGCCGGTGTATATTGCGAATTAAGCGCTTGCTACCACACTGGCCCGCAGTCTTCTCTTGT
>JACMMM010000721.1 GCA_014379065.1 Saprospiraceae bacterium | reverse complement strand
TAAAAGTAAGTTTTCAAATTTCACATATAGGCTGAAATCAATTTTTTCTGTTTATGGTAATTATTATTTCCATGAGATAGCTGGGGTAAGAGGTATTAGGCGATTTTTAAGAAGTACAACTATAATACTACCAGCAATTTCAACATATTATATGATGTGTTTAATCTATTCAGGTAAATCTCAATCAGGTATAGGAGTGTGGATAACATTCATAATAATTGCATTAATAATTCCATTTTTCTTGATTAGATTGAGCGGATTGATGAAGTTTTATGAAAGTTGTGCGTATCTTGAAAGAGCATTTTTGATATGCAACTTTTATGGAAAAGAAGATGGTTTGAAAGGAAATAATGCTAAAATTCTTGAATTCATTACCACCCATTTGAGTGAAAATAAAAAAGAAAAAGATGAAGAATAATAGGTGAGAAGTGAGCAATGTATATCTGCCCATACCGCCTCGTCGCTACACGAACCGTTCGTTGCAACTCGCTCAAAATAAGAATAAAAAGCGACGAACGTTAGCACCCCGTCCGCCCCCGCACACCCGCCGTCCGAATCCGAACACCCCGATCCATCCCCAATCGCTCTAACTCCATGAAAATCAACCCCTAAAATTTCCGGCACGAGGTATGAAGTAGCATGGCTAAGCTCCCTGCCTACTTTTTATACCATCTGCTATGAATAACAACCTAAAATTCACCTTCCGTACCCTCTGGCGCAGCCGCCTTTTCACCTTCCTGAATATCATCGGCCTGTCGGTCGGTTTGGCCGCGGCCTGGGTAGTATTCCAAATTGTTGATTTTGAATTTAGTTACGATGCCGCGCACCCGAACCGGGATCGTGCATACCGTGTAGCCAGTTGGCACGCTTCCGATGGAAAAGAGTCCGGCAATGGCGGCATCCCCCTGCCATTGGTTCATGCGGCCTCCGAAATTCCGGGCGTGGAATTGTCCGTGCCCGTATTTGACCGGTATTATACCAATGTCACCGTGCCCGGCTGGGGTGGTGGCAACCCTCGGGTTTTTGAAGAAGAAATCCGCCAAATCGTAGAAACCGACGGGGGTTATTTCCAGCTGACGAGGTACGATTGGTTGGCTGGAAACCCCGTCACTGCGCTCAATGCTCCGGGCCAGGTGGTATTGACAAAAAGTCGCGCCTCGCGGTATTACCCAGGGCTTTCCCCGGAGCAAATCATGGGTCAAACCCTTTATTACAATGACACCATGCAGACCACCGTAACGGGCGTAGTGGCAGATCTGGGTTACCCGAGTGTGTTTGAGGCCAAGGAAATGCGCTCCTTCTCCAAACCGATCAGTACCGAAAAGCGGCGCTGGGTGGGGGTGAGCTCCAACAATCAGCTGTACTTGCTGCTCGACCCGAAAGCTGATGTTTCCCGTGTGCTGGAACAAATCAATCGGGTCTCTGACGAAAACAGCCGGGAGTTATTGGCCAAAAACAAGACCACGCGACGCCATGTCCTGCAATCGCTTCATGCCGTGCATTTTGACAGCGATTTTGGGAGCCATATCCGTGCGGCCAATCCTAAAGTATTATACGGGTTGATGGCGGTCGGCGCGTTTTTGCTTTTACTGGCGGTAATCAATTACATCAATCTGGCCACGGCCCAACTGCCACAGCGCACCCGCGAAATCGGCGTTCGAAAAACCCTTGGAGGTCAAAAAGGCAGCATCATTGCCCAGTTTTTGGGCGAAACCGCCATTGTTACCATTGCCGCATTGGGGCTGGCGGGATTGCTGGCTACCTGGTTCTTGAACAATTTTCAGGAACTGATTCCGACGGACAAGTCGCTACTGGAATTTATCAGCCTCGGGTCAACACTTGGTTTTTCAGCAGCTTTGGTGGTGGTGGTGAGTTTGCTTTCAGGGGTTTATCCGGGCTGGTTGATGGCCCGGTTCCAACCCGTTCAACTGATTCGTGGAGGATTGACCAAAGGCAGCAAAGGCGGTGTTCGGCTACGGCAAGGCTTGATTGTGTTCCAATTTGTGGTGTCGCAATTGTTGCTCGTCGTGGCATTGGTGGTGGGTCGCCAGATGCAATTTTTGATGCGACAAGACCTCGGGTTTGACCGCGAAGCCATTGTTTTGATAGATATTCCTTATAAAATCCTGCAAAAACCAGAGATGGAGAAGCGTCATTTCACGCTTGCCGATGAACTGAAAAAATTGCCCGAAGTAGCGAGCATCTCGATAGGAGAGCAAATTTTTTCGGACTCCTGGAACACGAACAGCTACGCAGCGGTGAACGAAAAAGGCGTGCAAGCGGAACATGATGTGTCCAAAAGAATAGTGGACACTGCTGCCCTCGGCTTGTACAAAATACCCTTGCTGGCGGGCAGAAATTTGTTGCCCTCCGATACGGCCCGCGAGGTGATCATCAATGAAACTGCGGTAGAAACTTTCGGATTGGGTTCGCCGCAGGCGGCCATCGGGCAGTTCTTGAAGGAAAACCAAGGGAACACCTACCCCATTGTAGGGGTGGTCAGCGATTTCCAAATGCTTTCCTCGCATCAAAAAATAGAGTCCATCGCGCTATTCTGCGAAAACGAAACTCAATCCACCCTAAGCATCAAAATGGCAGGATCCGATCCAAAAACCTGGGAACAGGGCTTCCGAAAAATGGATCTCGAATGGCAGAAATTGTACCCTGGTGTGCCGTTCAAATACAAGTTTTACGACGAAGTATTGGCCGAGATGTATGCCGGGGACCGCAAGATGTCTTCGCTGGCCAATGGGACGATGGGCATTGCGCTGCTCATCAGTTGCCTTGGGTTGTTCGGGATGAGTATGTTCACGATCCTGCGCCGTACCAAAGAAATCGGCATTCGCAAGGTGCTCGGCGCCTCGGTGGCGGGCATTACGGGTTTGCTGGCCAAAGACTTCCTGGCGCTGGTATTTGTGGCCATTGTTATCGCCTCCCCTATTGCCTATTATTTGATGCAACATTGGCTCGCCGATTTTGCCTATCGCATTGATTTACAAGGGTGGATGTTTGTAGCGGCGGCATTGGCCGCCGTAATCATTGCTCTTTTGACGGTCGCCATTCAGAGTGTCCGGGCGGCGTTGGCAGATCCTGTCAAATCGTTGCGCAGCGAGTGAGTCGCATAGCGACGGCATTTTGGTAGCACTTAAAAAAGACAATTATGCTATATAATTTTATTCAAACTGCCCTGCGCAATTTTCGCCGCAACGGACTTTATACGGGCCTCAACTTAGCCGGATTGACCGTCGGTTTCGCAGGCTTTTTGCTCCTTGGCCTATACATCACAGACGAGTTGCGCTTCGATGCGCTGCATGCCAAAGCCAATCGAATTTACAGATTGATAGAAGAACGAACTGATCTGAATGGCCAAACGACACGTGTGGGCTCAACTTCCTACTTGATGGCCGAACGCGGCAAACAAGAATTCCCGCAAATAGCCGAGGTCGTCAAAATGGGGGCCACGGGACGTTCAAATGTCTATGTAAATGATCCAAAACAAGCCTTTCACGAACGAATCTGGCATGCGGACGCTTCCTTCGGGAAGCTGTTTGACTTTAAGTGGGTATCGGGCGACCAGAACACGGCCTTCGTTGCTCCGAATTCGGTGGTACTGAGCCGCGCATTTGCCCGGCGATTGTTTGGCACCGACCAGGTGTATGGAAAAGCCCTCACCATTCAAGGATATGAGCCGCAAACGGTGACGGGGGTGCTGGAAGATTTCCCAAGGAACTCCTCCATTCATTTTGATTGCGTCGTGTCCACTTCCACCTACGACGAGACCAATTTTATGAAACAGGCAAAGGTCAGCGATTGGACTTCCAACAATTTTCCGACCTGGATTTTGCTACAACCCGATGCCGATCCGGTTTCTGTAGCGGCAAAACTAAATGCCCTCGCTGCTGCCAGCACGCCAGCAGGCCAAACGGGGCAGCGCAAACACAGCCTCATGCCGATGCTTGATATCCATTTTAAAGGAGCGGGTATTGAGGGACTTAGCGACCGCCTTGCGAACCCTGCCTATATGACCGTGCTGATGCTCGTCGCGCTATTTTTACTCAGTATTGCCTGTATCAATTACATCAACCTGACCACTGCACGAGCCGCCGGAAGGGGCAAGGAAGTGGGTGTTCGCAAAGTGGTGGGCGCAGGGCAAAAGCACATGATCGGGCAGTTTCTTACGGAGACATACCTGTTAGTGGCTGGGGCGTTTGTGTTGGCCATTGGTCTACTCCAACTCGCGCTCCCTGCATTCAACGAATTCACCGACAAAACACTGATGCTCAACGCCTCGACCGACCCGTTCATCTGGGCTGGGGCCATTGGCGCAGCATTGTTGATTGGATTGCTGGCAGGGCTTTATCCGGCATTCTATCTGGCGCGACTGCGCCCAGTGATGTTGTTCAAAAATGTTATGCCGGGCAGTCGGTGGGAGTTTTCGTTGCGCAAGAGTCTCGTCGTGGCGCAATTCGGCTTGTCGGCCTTGCTGATGATCGCCACAGGGGTGGTATGGCGCCAAATGCGTTTTTTGGAAAAGAAAGACCTCGGTTTCACCCATGACCAATTGGTGGTGGTGGACATCAATAGCGGCAAGGTGCGACGCGATTTTGAAACAGTAAAAGCGGGCTATGCCCAAATACCCGGTGTTGAAGCCGTTAGTGTGACATCCAGAGTGCCCGGTGAATGGAAAAACATGGCAAACGTCGTTGTACGCCGGGAAGGCGAAGCTGCAAACACGGAGACAAAGACTGCTTGGTTCATCGGGGCCGATGAGGATTTTTTAAAAACCTACGATGTTGCCCTGCTGTCGGGCCGGAATTTTGCACCCACCCTATCCGACTCTACCGCCGTGCTGCTCAACGAAAGTGCCGCCGCGCTGCTCGGTATCACTGAACCCGCCGGGCAGTGGATCGAAATCCCTACCGTCGCTTTTGCTGGCAATCAGGATTCCCTTGAGCAATCTTACCGGGCGCAGGTAGTGGGCATTGTGCGAGATTTTCACTTCCATACCCTGCGCGAAAAAATCGCGCCCCTGATCTTGGCGAACCGCCGGAATCCTGTTCACGCCATTGATTATTTTACGGTGCGCATAGGCCCTGCCGATGCCCAAAAGGTGTTGCCTCGCTTGGAGGCAGTGCTCCGGGAAACGGACCCCGGGCATCAGTTTGAATGGCATTATTTAAATGAACAATGGGCCTTGTTTTATCAGGAGGATGTTAGGCGGCAAAAAATCTTGTCTGCTTCAGCGGGCGGAGCGATATTCATTGCATGCCTGGGTCTGTTCGGCCTCGCCACTTTCTCCGCTGAGCGACGGAGAAAAGAGATCGGCATCCGGAAAGTGCTGGGTGCATCTGTCACAGGCATTGCACGGCTTTTGGCCACAGACTTCTTGAAACTCGTTGCTTTTGCCATTGTAATCGCCTCACCCATTGCCTATTATTTTATGCAAAAATGGCTGGCAGATTTTGCCTATCACATTGATTTACAATGGTGGATGTTTGTAGCGGCGGCATTAGTTGCGATAGGCATCGCATTTTTGACGGTCAGCTTTCAGAGTATCCGCGCAGCCTTGACAAATCCTGTCAAATCACTGCGCAGCGAGTGAGGAGATTTACGATTTACGATTTTGGATTTTGGATTTACGCTTTGCAAATATTTTTTGTATTCTTTTTTTCCATCTTTTTGGACGGGCGATATTCTCGATCATAT
>JACMMM010000720.1 GCA_014379065.1 Saprospiraceae bacterium | reverse complement strand
CCGCACTTTCCAGTAATCCAAAACCCTCCTTTTTGCTAATGCTGCCGGGGTGCAGGCAGGGAGACCTTTGCAGCACAAAATCTTTATCAACAATCAAAACCAAATACTATGAAAGTTCCCCTCAGATTATCGCTGCAGAAGTCTTCCGCTTCTGTCGTGGGTGCCTCAAAAACACCGAATGAATTCACACTCTTTTTTCACAAACAAACTCATTTAACAATGAAAAACACCTCCCTTTTCTCCATGGCCTGCTTGCTGGCCTTCGCGCTCTCCATCGCCCAGACGGCGCATGCACAGGGCGGCTGGACGCTGAATGCCACCACCCAAATCATCACCACCAATGCCGCCTTCAACAACACCCCCGCCGCCAAAGTCGGAATCGGCATGGCAACGCCCGGCGCCAAGCTGGATATTTTCGGCGGCCCGGACTGGTCGTCCAACCACTGGCAAAAAGCCCTGCAAATAGGCAATGCCAATGCCATGAGCTTCCGCATCAGTCCGACCCTAAGTTTCGGCATAGGCGCTTCGAGTGGCGTTGGCAATGGGCAGGGCCTTACTTTTTTTACTACCGCTGATGGGAATGCAAGCCCTTCTAAATACCGAATGGCCATAAATGCGAACGGTAATGTAGGCATTGGAACGATTGCTCCCGAGTACACTTTAGACGTGCGCGGCTCGGCGACCATAGGCGGCACAGACTTCATGCTCGGACGGAATGATGACCGTCCGAAAAAAAACAAACCCCTCAACCGTGCGCTCGTGCATGATTCCAACCCGGCCTTTGGGGCAGGGGCGGACAACCTGATCGTCAATTGGGGCGGCGACTTTGAGGACGGTGTAGTCATTGCAGGGCCAGTTACCGATGTGGAAGGCAAGCTCGCTGTGGGCGGTTTCTTTGTTCCAGAGTACACTTTAGACGTGAATGGCTATGCTTCCGTCGGCGGTTCAGACTTCATACTCGGACGGCGAGATGGCAGGCCGCAGAAAAGTAACCCTCGCAACCGCGCGCTGGTCCACCACAACGGCTCGAATGCACAGGCAGACAACCTGGTTATCAACTTTGACGGCGATTTTGAAGACGGTGTTATTGTGTCGGGGCCAGGGATGGTCATCGGAGCACCCTGGCGCATCCCAACAGGGTATATGTTAGCGGTGGGCGGCAAAGTCATCTGCGAAGAACTTAAAGTACAGTTGAAAAACGCTTGGCCGGACTACGTTTTTGGCAAAGGCTACAAACTCCCGACCCTCGAGGAAGTGGAGCGGCATATTCAGGCAGAACAGCACCTCCCCGGCATTCCTTCCGCTTGCGAAGTAGAAGAGAACGGCATCTCGGTCGGCGAAATGCAGACCAAGATGATGGAAAAGATCGAGGAACTGACGCTGTACATCATTGACCTCAACAAAGAGAACAAGGGTTTGCAGGAACGCGTAAAACAACTGGAAAAGCAGTAGAACCGGCTTTGCATCTCCTTCCACCACTCTAAAACTACAAATCATGAAAAATATATTGATACTATCCGGTATCCTGCTGGTACTGCTCCCGCTGCAAGCCTGGTCGCAACGGGTCTTTCAGGGCGTAGAAATCAAAGACCGGAACAGTGTTTTTGCCGAACAGTTCCACCGGGCCGACCTGTTCCATCTCGATCTGCCCCAGCTGGCCGATTATTTAAAGCAACCGGCGGACAATACCCTCAGGACCTTGCGCCTGCACCTGGGCGACCGTTTCAACCGGGTGCTTGAACTGATGCCCGCCAATCATACGGTCCGCACCGACCATATTACGGTGATCGGAGCGGAAGGGCGCTACGAACTGCCGTTGGAGCGGAACATTTCCTTCCGGGGCCGTTGCCTCGGATCTGACAACAGCCAGGTGCTGCTGACGGTAACCAGCCATTTTCTGCGCATCAAAATCATCGAACGCGATAGCGTCTGGTTTGTGGAATCTGCCCGGATGAATTCGGCTGCCGCAGCGGACGACCAGATAATGCTGTATGCCAACACCGATGTACGCCAGGATAAGCCGTCCGGAAGTTGTGGATTACGGGGCATAACATCCAAAACCCAGCAGAAACTGCACGAGCCCGGCGGCCCGGATAACCTAATGAATCCCGCACCTTGCGTCGAGTATGAGTTGGACTTAGTGGCTGATGGCGCCCTGCTCTGGTATTTTTCGAACGGGATCCCGCCCGACAATGTCACGGTCAGTTCGCTGGCCGCCGCAATGATCTCGGTCACCCTGGCTACGGAAAGTCTTTGGAGCCCCTTTCATGTCAATTTCATTGTGAGCGGCGTCACTATTTTCAACTGCCAAAATAATGAATGCCTCCCCTGGGACGATGCCAGTGGTGATAACGATGGAGAGGTCCTGCTGGGCGAATTCAGCGATTGGTCGGAAGACAACCTTGGCGTACACGACGTGGCCCAGCTTTGGACGGGCCGCAACTATCAGGTGGACGGGCATGATGCGTGGGGGTTAGCTTATATTGACGGCGTATGCGACGAGACGCTGGAGCACAAGGCCAACTGGTGCGAATGGGACGTAAATTCCTGGCAGCGGGACCAGCTGAGTGCCCACGAAAACGGGCACAACTTCGATGCCGGCCACGACGATATCGACCTCAACCTCATAATGAGCCCTGAAATTAACGATGGATGGATATGGTCGCCGGACGCCAGTGGCGACATCATCGAGACCATCAACGACTTCGACTGTCTTACCCCCTGCGGCACGATCTGCCCGGACTCCCGCACGATGGATGGAAATCCGTCGCCCGATTATTACGAAGCGAATTACTTCATCACGTCTACGGCCACGATTGCCCCGGTAACGACCTTCGATGCCGGGCAGTACATTGTATTGAAACCCGGCTTTTATACCGGCCCAGGCTTCAATGCCGTGATCGGTGGCTGTGGCGAAAATCTGCAACCGGGAACCGTGGAAAACCGCTCGGCAAGTACGCCTCAAACCCAGTTGGCTCATAGCCCGGACGGAATAATGACTGTCTCCCCCAATCCCTTCACCGACCGGATCAGCATTCGCGCGACGATTGGCGAACCTGGCCCGGCCAGCCTGCTGCTGTTCGATCTTTCCAGACGTTTGGTGCAGACGATTGATTGCCTGGAATTGGCAGAATCGGGCCAATTTGAGACGGAACTGCAAACGACTGGTTTGCCCGCAGGCTTCTACTTGCTCCAATTGCAATATGTGGGCGGGTGGCAGGCGGTGAAATTGGTGAAGACGAATCCACAATGATCTTGTTTAAAACGGTAAATCTCATTTTTTCAATTTCTTAAATTTCACATCATGAATCTCAATAAATTTTTGTTTCTTTTAATCGTTCTCTTTTCTGCTGGAAGTTGCAATATTCCACCTCCTGTAGGCTCGATTACCGCAACAACCAAGAGGAATCAGTTCGGAGGAGAAGTCACCATCAAAGGCCAAGGTTTCCCAGCAGGGCATACCATCCATTTTACATACACCAATGTGCCGAACTTTGTGGGCGCGAAGAGCACTGGTCTCCTTGCCGGAGTAAATGCGCAAGGGAATTTTGAAATAACAGATACAGATGTTCGATGCGTTACGAATGATCATGAAACGCAATGGTTGGATATAGTCATTGCTGCCCTGGATCCGCAAGCCGCATCTGGATCATCAAATCCTGTCACAACGGTAAAGCCATACATCTGGGTTTGTCAAATAAACTGACGATCTACTACGCCCACCCGGTTTCGACCGGGTGGGCGTAGGGGTTAAGTACAATTCCACAACGGAAGGCCCTAAGCGCAGGAATGAAACTCCCGAAAGTTTTAAACTTTCGGGAAGTTCATAGAGCGATACGCTGGATCCCTTCTCATAAATCACTGACACCGTTCTTCCGGCAACGTAATCACCTTCTCTATAACTTTTATATCATCCCAGTTGGTCGCTTCTTTTTTAATAAAAGGCTTTTTTTCTTTGCCGCTTTTTTGAGGCTTAAGCTCAAATTTTTTGACAAAACAAGGGGGGCCTAGGTGTGTTTCTCCGTCATTTTCTACATCAATCACATGAATATTGTAAATGGGGGCAGCAGCATTCGGCGCCACAGATTGGGTAGTGATAAAATAGCCTTTTGTGTCGTTTGCGCCTTCATTGCGATCAATACTTGAAGTTCCTCTCGTATAAGCCTCCGAGGCAGTGTAGAATTTAGCATAATTCGTATTTGCGAGCGGCAAAAGATCCGGGGTAGGCACAAAGGGAATTTCTACAAAAAAGGCATTAGGCTTGAGGTTGTTTTCCGGCAATTTGACATAGCCCGTGATCACGGCGCTCTTGCCATCATTGCTCAGGGTGACATCCTGCCCGACTATTTCCGAATTGCCAAATACCGTGGAATAGCTTCCCCCGGTCAAGAATGTACCGCTTTGGTTCAAATATGCCACGTATAAACACCTTTTTCCTGCTGTATTGATGCAGTATCCGATCATCATAAAATTCTTTGTAGCCGGATCTTGTACGATGTCAGCGCCTTCATCGGTCTTAAAGCCAGACTGAACGTAGCGCCGCCACAATTCTGAGCCTGTATTGGCATTGATGCAGCTGATGAAACTATGGGTGCCCGAGGTGCCCTTTTTTACATAAGAACCGGTAATTACGATTACGGGGTTGTTCCCTGATGTGCCCATACAAGTTTTTCCAACGGTAAAATTGGCTTTCAAAGAATCAACATCGCCGTCAAAATACCGGTTCGACCATGTTTTTACTAGCTTGTTGTTGGTCAACTTGAATCGCGCTACGAAAAAACGGTTGTTCGTGACTTGCAAACTATTGTATTTGGCATTGCCTGCCACGATGACGCCGTCGGAAACGGATTCAAGGGTCGTGGCCATTTCGCCGACATTAGCGGGGCTGTACTGTTGCATCGCGTGTATCGGCGTGCCGGTATCATCGCTGAACATCAGGACGGCGCGCACGGGCTGTGCGTGGGTTCTTCCACCAGCTTGATAAACCCCTTTGCCGTCACCAAAAACCCGTTCGATGGCCCGGCCCTCCAGCACTTTTGTCTGGATATTATTGCTTTCTCCATAAACCTTGTTAACGATGTGATGGCCAGTCGGATCAATCCGGGTAAAAAGCCATTGATTTTTGGGAGAAAAAATAGGCGCATTGGAAACGGTAACAAAGCATTTTGCTACTGGTAAGGGTTTGCCATCATAAGCAAATTCGTTCTTGGACGGTTCGCCGATGGTGGTTTCGAATGTCTGCCCAAAAAGCAGGTTCAGGCTGAAGCTGAAAAGAGTGCTGATAAACAGCATTTTTAATCGAGTTGACATGGTTTAAAAAGTTTAATAGTGATCAATATGAATTTTGAATGTATTCCATCGAAAGGATCCAAAAACAACATGCGCCTGCTTCCGGTATGATCCGGAAACAGGCGCATGTTTATGGCTTGGGATTTGGCATAATTAGGCTTTTAGGACGTGCAAAAGTATAGCCATTCGTTCTAACTGCCCAAATTTTAGGGTGTTTTTTTTATCAATACCCGAACAAATCGCCAACTTTCGAAACTTAAACCACCCTCAAGCCATATAAACCCTTCAAAACGCCCTTACCCCTCACCCTGCTTCTTATCTCGAAGCCCTTGAATATATCCTATCGTGCGATCCCGTACATTTTTCCACGCTGCTGCAAGCTCCATGTTTTCTTTAAACCCTGCCTTATCATTTTCGGCCACGGTTTCTATAAAAGCATCCAAAAAAACTTCAAAATCTGCTATGCTGAAGCCGCTGTGCTTGTTATTGTTAGGGCCCATCATCCCATCGAGGTAGGCTTTTTTGGAGTCAAGATCAATCAATACATCCACGGCCATTTGGAGCATGGCGGATTGGCGACGCTTGCCGATAACTGAAAAATCTTGCGCTTTTGCGCCTTCTTTCTTGTAATAGTGTTCGTAAAAGTCCCGGATAAACTCCTTGTTGGATGCCAAACAACGGCGATAACTTTGGCGGACATCGCTGGATTTGGGGTCTTCAAGCCTTGTCAATGGGTGTAGCCGCCGGATCAATTTGTGAAAATCGGGAAACTTTTTCCGACGTTCCCCGGGGTTTTCTTGTAGCAAATCGCAGACCACATCCGACACCTCGCTTTGCGGGAGCAAGTCAAGGCGCTCTTGTCGGAAAGCCTCATCGTTCACAAATTTTCGCCTGTTTTCGAGGATACGGAACACCAGTTCTCCTTCGAATAAATCATTGCCTGTCAACATTTTATACCCGATCAAGCCAATGGAGTAAAGGTCTGAATTGCAGACATCTGATAACGGGTAATTGAGGCTCTCATCGCTTTGCAACTTTTCAAGTGGTTTGATCTCTCCATCATTGGCCAACTGCTCCGGGCTCCCGTATTGGCAGACATCACGGTAGCGGTTGAAAGTGCGTTCAAAGGAGCTGTCATTTTTGGGATCCTGTTTGGGTCGCTTATTTTTAGAGGCACTTTTAGGAGCGATTTTTAATAGATCGAACGGTGAAAGCATGATTTGCCATTCATCGTCAATGAAAATTTTAGAGGGACGCACATTGGTGTGAAGGATACGTTTGTGTCGAAGATAATCAAGTGCTTCCGTGGGTTGATAAAGCCAATCTGCAACTTGTGGAACAGGCCGGGGGCCGGTAACCTTCAGTGCCTTATCGAGTGTGTCGCCGTATACATACTCGGTAATGATAAAATATGGGAATTTCGTGGTTTCATGGTCAAGGAGCTTGATGACGTTGCGATGACGCAAGTCGGTTAAGCGCTGAACTTCATTTTTGAAATTTTCGTCAAGGTCTGGGGTTTTTAGCACCATCGCTATTGCGTGCCGACCTGTGTCAATGTTATAGAGTCTGTAAATGATAGACGAGTTTCCTTCCAAAAGCTTTGATTCATCCTTTCCATAGTCCGGGGAATCTGTTTTGGGCTCGTCCTTTTGGGGGTCATCACGTTGATAGCGTTTAGGCAAGAGGCGTTGATCCAGTATTTCATGGATAACCTGGTCGCGGTGGCTGATACTTGCCAAAAATTCGGCGCGGCCATGAATGTCAAAAACACCGGACAATGACTCCTGACGGAACTTGAGAACCTTCTCTATAAAAGCGGCCCGAATTTTATTGCGCTGAAGTTGGGCTTCTCCTGAGTCAATAACAATTCTGCTATTTTGTTTATTGAGGTCAGCCAAGTTTGAACTCAATATTAATATATCACTTTGTTCTTCAACGCAGCGTTTCAAGAATTCTTGATATTTTTGAATTGCTGCCCCGAGTTTGTTGGGTTCTGTGATAAGTTTTTCAATAGATTGATCTGCGTCAGCAGTTTTTTCGATTTCATCATTAGTTTCCTCGGAGGGTTGCTTTTTTTTCATGGCGGGGCAATTTTGGAAAGTAAGTTGATACAGGGAATTACGCGTTGCGTAAAGCAAAGTTACTAAACAAATCCAAACTATTCTACATACTCAAATATCAACGGGGTGCCCGGCATACACACAGCGGTCATCTCGATCGTTTGGGTGGCTGTTTGTTTGCTCCAGGACAAAGGCGAGCAACTTTTGTATGGAGCTTTCTTCCGTTTCCTCATGTGTATGCAAAACCAGGTCTGGCGCTGAGGGAGGCTCATACGGTGCACTTATACCGGTAAAATTGTCCAAAAAATCGGGATGGTCTTTGGGGAGCAGCGCTCTTTTGTACAAGCCTTTCGTGTCATTTTTCATTAAGGCTTCTAAGGCGCAAGACAGGAAAACCGTTCTTACAAGCGGGCTTTCATTTTGCAAGGCAGTTCTTGCTGCTTCATAAGGATTAATAGCGGCCAGAATAGCGATTACGCCTTGCCTTGCCAATATAAGGCCGATAAAACCCAGTCGCCGGATATTTTCAATCCTATCTGATTTTGAGAAGCCCAAATCGCTGCAAATATGGCTGCGATATACATCCCCATCTATGACTTCTACTTTATAACCCAATGTCAGAAGGCGCTGTTGAACCGCATACGCCAAGGTTGATTTACCTGAGCCAGAGAGGCCTGTCAATTGAATTAATAGCATAAAGGTGGGTGGTTAAAAATTGAGGTGACACCTCCCCCTTCGTCGGAGATGTCACCTCATGACAAGCTCAGGACAATTATTCTTTCATAAGCTTTCGCGTAACAAATTGCCCTTTTGCATCAATAAATTTCAGGAGATAAGTCCCGCTACTCCAGTCGCCCACATTGATCGCAGTAAGCGCGCCGTGGTAGTTCCTAAACAATTTACCCATTGCATCATAAGCTTCCACTTTTTCAAAGGGCATATCCGTTTGGATATTTAATACGTCCCCTACCGGATTTGGATGCAGTAGGAGGGAAATATTGGCATATTGCTCCTGTGTTCCTACAGGTGAAGTGTTTTCAAAATACTGAATATCACCATAATACTCACCCACTAGCAGATCCATGTCGCCATCGCCATCCAAGTCGGCAAAAATAGGGGCAGCAATATCATCGGTTGCGACCAACCCAAATGGATTCTCCACGGGTGCGGCAAATTGTGGGTTGGCTGATGAGCCCGTATTTTTAAAATACTGCATGTTTCCATAATATTCCCCGACTAGCAAATCCAGATCGCCATCTTTATCTAAATCAGCAAAAGTTGGGAAGCTTACGTCTTGTGTTGAAGTTATGCCAAACGGGTTCTGTTGAGGCGCTGCAAATTGTGGATTGGTCACAGTACCCTGATTTCTAAAATACTGTATGATTCCACCATATTCGCCCACGAAAAGGTCTAAGTCGCCATCGCCATCTATATCAACAAAACTGGGTAAAGCAAATTGTTCGAATGGGGTCAAACCAAATGGGTTCGGCGCAGGGGCCGCAAATTGTGGGATAGCAGCAGTTCCGTTATTTTTGTAATAACGCAGTACCCCATTATCATCACCCACGAACAAATCAAGGTCGCCGTCATGGTCTAAATCAGCAAAAGCAGGGAAAGCATACTCAGAAGTTAGGGTTATTCCAAAAGGATTTTTAACCGGTGCCGCAAATTGCGGGTTGATTGAAGTACCTATGTTTTCAAAATACTCCAGTTTGCCTCCATTATCTGCATCACCAGACAGCAAATCCAAGTCGCCGTCACCATCCAAATCAGCAACTGCCGGGATAGCATAGGTATAGAGTGAAGCAATTCCAAACGGATTCTCTTCGGGGGCAGCAAAGGACTGAGCCGCTGCCGGAGTGCCAAAAGAAATGCCCAAGATCAACGCAGCCGGGCCCAGGATTCTCTTTAAATGAAAAGGTGCTAAAACGCAGGACAGTTCTTTGACCAGCGTTTTGATTTTTCTTACCAAAGCCCCGATTTGCATTTGAGCATTGTGCTGGGAATCGGTTGTCAGCACTTTCAACCTTTTGACAAGGTGCCGAAGTTGCCGCTGTTTTTTTGCGTGGGAAATTTGTCTCATAATTGACGGGTGTAGTTTTGTGAATGAATTATGCTTCAGGTTTTGCCCAGAAAGTAGATTCTGGGATCATGAGGCCCAATTTATAATCAGGCGTAGTAGTATTTAGAATGTTGGGCCGAATTTTATCCGCAATAATGTGCACGTCGTAAATCTCGTCGAGGGAAGTGAGGTATCTGATTTGACCCACCAAACTTCCTGTAGGTAAATGGACGATAACAATGCCCGCTTGGTTGGCTTTTTCTGCAAATTTCAGCTTCCCAAAAGTCGAAGAATTTCTCCTCAACTTAGAAAGCCCGATAAAAAGGTAGTCCTTGTACAAATCCATTCCCCTTACAAAGCCCTCTAGTTTGATGATGACTTCGTGTTTCCCATTGTTTACATCTACCCGGATCAGTTCTCCAGAAGCAGAAAGCAGTACATATAAAGCATCCCCAAACCATCTGGGCGAGTGCGGCATGGCCAAACCGCTCGCTACCGTTTCATTCGTTTCCAAATCAAAGACAACTCCGGTCGTGGTGACATTTTCCCGCCAACTTTGAAAACTGTTTCCCTGATTAAAAGCGGTGGCGTATTTCGGAAGTCCATCTTTTAGGGCCAGGCCATTTAAATGGCAGCGGTCTTCCGAGACTAGTTGGTCAATAAAAGGCGGCTTCCAAAACGGCGTGAAATTATACCGGTCGTCAATGCTTACGACACAAGAAAACAAGGTGTTGACGGCATATAATTTTCCATCCTTGCCGAAACACAAATCGTGAATGTCCAAAGGTCCCGTATGATAGGTCGTGCGCGGCATATACAACGCATCATATTTTTGGGGAGATGCGGGATAATGCGCTGCCAACTGCGGAGCATTGGAAAACACGACAATCTCATCTTTACAGGCCAAGGCCAATTGGTCGGTCGCCTTGTTTTCGGCGATCCCCAATGGTATTGGAAACGTTCTGGGCAGCTGGACCAAAGCATCCTCGTTTTGGGCAGAAATCAAAACCAGTTTGCCTGCTTGATAGGTCGTAATGGCAATCGTGCAGTTAAGCCTTAGCAGCAATTCCGGGATTTGCGGTGAGTATTGGCAACTAAACGGTGCTAATGAGGTGTCTGAAGGCTTTTCGTTCATTGAATTTCCAAATTGTCTGCTTCTTAGAAATGCAATGGTAGCAAGAATCGGGGGGCTCTAGGAAGTGGTGGTGTCAGAATTAACTTTATTTTATTTGATTGACGAATGACGATTACATGATTTTTGATTTTTGAAGTGATGTTCGATTTTTTGAACTTATATGGCCGATGTGGCCCATATTTGCCCCATCAACCCTCAAAAATATCCCTATCGCACATTTCCATCAAAAATCAAAAATCATGTAATCGTCAATCGTCAATCAAAAAAACACCCATCCACTTTTTGCCCATGTCCCTATCCCCGCTCGTCATCCTCTCCTCTCTATTGTTGCTCGCCACTTTGGGTCTCGGCATCGCCGATCCAATTCCTCAGAACCCTGCTTACCACGATTACGCCGACCAACGCGTTATCCTGGGCATCCCCTATTTCTGGAACGTGATGTCGAACCTGCCCATGCTGTTTATCGGTTTGTACGGACTCTGGCAAGCCAGTCGGCATTATAATCGCCGTCCGGCAGGAGTAGCCCGCTGGATTCCCCTGGTGCTGAGCGGCGGGGTTTTCATCACCTGCTTCGGATCTGCGTATTACCATTGGGCGCCCAGCAACGACACCTTGCTCTGGGACAGACTTCCTATGACACTGATGTTCATGTCACTCCTTTCTCTGCTGATGTACGACTACCTTGGTCCGCGGGCCGGGACGCTTAGTTTTTGGCTTACGCTCCCACTCGGCATTGCTAGTGTATTATACTGGCACCTCGGCGAGGCGGCAGGACACGGGGATTTGCGGCCATACGCCTTAGTACAATTCTTTCCGATGCTTGCTGTACCGGTGTTTTTGCTCTCCTATCCAGGGAAAGTCCCGTATGTGCGGTACATCCTCTATCTTCTTGGCTGGTATGTGGTGGCGAAACTATGCGAGCACTACGACAAACCCATTTATGAGACCCTCGGTTTTTGGAGCGGGCATACGCTGAAACACTTGTTTGGGGCAGTAGGCTTGGTGTATGCGATGAAATTGCTGGATGGGTGGTGGCCGGAGCGGTAGAGGGAGTATAATTTCATACCTTTTTTTGATTTTTTTGAGGAAATATTTTGCAATGTGGGGGGTGTGAGCAAATCTTTAGCGGGCGTAACGAGAAAAGGCCATCGTTTGAATGTGCGCATTATCAACCCCACTCGAGCCAATGGCGTGAGCGGGGCAAAAACGAAAATTAAAAGGCTTATTTTTTCTGCCTACCCGTTGCGT
>JACMMM010000081.1 GCA_014379065.1 Saprospiraceae bacterium | reverse complement strand
GAGGGAGATAGCGCCATTGATGGTAGCGCATTTCAACGCTTCAAGGTTCGACATGCCACCTTGCTGGAGCATCCAGAGTTCCCAGTGTGCACCGAGACCGTTGAGTTGGCCGTGTGCTCCGAGGTTGATATTCACGCCCGCATCCTGGAGTTTTTTGCAGGATTTGGAGGTGAGGATATATCCGTTTTCATACTCCTCTTGTGGGGCTTTGGTGATGTGGCGGCTGCGCTCCATGACGATGTGGCGCGGCGTAAAATTCAGCAGCCGCTGCTTGGCCCACACATCCGTATTTTGATACCAATAGTATTCGCCCGTGAGGCTGCCGTAGTTGACGATAAGGGTGGGAGTATTGTGCGTTTGGGTTTTGCTCCACATGGTCACCACATCGTTGTAAAGTGGTGCCACAGGGATATTGTGCTCCACAGTCGTATGACCGTCAATGATTTGTGTCATGTTGTGGGCAAAGAACGAACCACCTTCTGGTACTACCAACATCCCCAACTCATGGGCTGCGGCCATTACTTGCTGGCTTTGTTCGCGGCGGGGCTGGTTGTAACTTTTTACCGAAAACGCTCCCCAAGCTTTGGTGCGGCGCAAGGTCGCCCGAGCGTCGTCAAGGGAATTGATGGGCGCCTTGAAGTCGCCGTCAGCGCCGTACAAGATCGTGCCTGTGCTGAAGAGGCGAGGTCCTACCATAAGACCCGATTTGAGCATTTCTGAATGGCTGAATGCCATTTCAGAATTGGTGGAAGGGTCGTGCATCGTGGTGACTCCGTAAGCAAGATTGGCGTAATATTCCCATTGTTTTTGTGGGCTTAACCCGAAGCGGAAATTGCCGCTGTGCGCGTGGGCATCCACCATTCCGGGAATAATCGTTTTGCCATTACAATCAATGATCATCACGGGTTCGGCACGTTTCACTCGCTTGCTTTTGTAATCGGTCATCGTTTCGATAGACTCGATTTTGTTTTGATAAACCACCAGTGCGCCGCTTTGGATCACTTGGTCGCCTTCGCAGGTGACAATGCGGGCGTTTTCAAAAATCACCGTCCCGTTGGGCTTGTCGGTTTTTAATTCGAGTCCAATTTTTATCCCCGTAGTGTCGAGCGCGGGCAATGAATCCGGCGCGCCGGGCAGGAACGCGAAACGTTTGACGAGATCAATCGAGAAATATTCGTCGCCGAGCGTATAGTGCAGTTGTTTGGAATCAGCAGACCAGTGCAGGTTGTAGCCAGCGTCGCGACCGACCAGGGCGACGGGCACCGAGCCCATGCTTCCGCTCACTTCCAAAGTTTGGCCGGGCATGGGCATCTCACAGACATAAACCTTGTGCAACTCCGTGAAAGCCAGCCATTTGCCATCGGGCGAAGGCGTCCATTGGTTGGCGTATTTGCTTTTGGCGAGTATTTTTTCGTCCTTTCCGTTCAGGTCGTAGGAGCGGATTGACTTGTCCAAAGCGCCAAAAACATTGCCGCCGTAGGTAACATAGATACGCGTTCCATCTAGTGAATATCTTGGGTATTCACCCGATTCCATAACAAATTTCAAGTTGCTGCCATCGGTGTTTATCTCATAAATACCGGGCTTGTTACAAAAGGTAAAGCCCAATTCGTCGTCGCCGCCTTGTTTGCGGAACACGATTTTTTTGCCGTCAGGAGAGAAAGAAGGTGTACGGTACATGCCTTTG
>JACMMM010000080.1 GCA_014379065.1 Saprospiraceae bacterium | reverse complement strand
TGAAAG
Organism: Saprospiraceae bacterium; assembly: GCA_014379065.1. GTDB lineage: Bacteria > Bacteroidota > Bacteroidia > Chitinophagales > Saprospiraceae > M3007. The sequence goes on along the minus strand of JACMMM010000080.1, from coordinate 7,279 downwards.
GGAAACAACGTTGGAAACGCCTGCCGAAATTCCTGATTTCGAGGCAGTTCGAGTCCATCACACAGTGGGACAACAATCTTTGGGTAGCAGCCAATGAAGGCCGGAAACCACAGGTTCAGCGTATTTGGAAGGTGAAGAAGTAGTTGAGATTGTTGAGAATGTTGAGGGTTGAGATTGTTGAGATTTTGCACTCAACAATCTCAACACCTCAAACCTCAGCGATCTTTTCTAATAAAATTTCCGCCAACAACCTTTTTGATTCCAGTGTCCAGCCTGCCACATGGGGCGAAAGAACGACGTTTTCAAGAAGATGCAAGCGTTCATAAAGCGCTTTTTCCTTTTCCGTGTAGGTGTGGGGCTTCTCGTTCTCAAAAACATCCAAACACGCGCCTCCGATCTGTCCCGATTCCAAAGCCTCCACCAAATCTTCCGTTTTCACACATTGCCCTCTGGCAGTATTGATCAGCACAAAACCCTTTTTGCATTTTTGAATGAACGTTTTGTCAACATAGCCCCGCGTCTCGTCTGTAAGGGGCAAATGTAAACTTATAATGTCCGCTTCTCCTTGCATTTCGGCCAAACTTGCTTCTTGCACCCAAGGCATTTCTTCTGCAAACCCGCTCGGTTTGTATTTGTCAAAAGCCAACACCCGCATTTCCATGCCCGCTAATTTTCGGGCAAACTGGCTGCCCGTATGGCCAAAACCCACAATTCCGAGCACTTTTCCTTTTATTTCCCAGCCACGATTAGCCTCCCGTTGCCAGATATTCTGGTGCACTTCGCGATCTGCACGGGGAAGATTGTTGGCTAAAGCAAGCAACATCCCCAAGGCTTGTTCTGCTACCGCATTTCGGTTTCCTTCCGGGCTGCTCCTCACCTTCACACCACGTTCGGCAGCATAGGCTCTGTCTACAATCTCCATCCCCGAACCCAAGCGCGCCACAAAGCGCAATTTCACCGCCGCGTCCAAAAAATCCCGGTTCACCAAAATCTTGCTGTTGATCACCAGTCCTTCATATTCCCCAATGACTGCCCTTGTTTCTTCCGGCGTGATGTCTGGCAAGAAATCACAACGCCAGCCCCTTTTTTCCAGCCCCTCTTTCAAAATCGGGTGGCAATCGTCTGTAATGAGTACGCTTCCCATTTTGAGGCAAGTTTAACAAGGTCGAAAATAGACCCCATTCTTATAGTAGTCTCTGCGCAATGTGTGAATGGCAACTCTTGAAGGGCGAACGCTGCGCCCCGGTTCGTAAAAGAAGTTGGGATTTCAGCTTTATCTGTGGAAATTTGCGCCCTCACCCATTTCTTCCACGAACGCTGGGCTTTTGCCCGACAAGCGGCAAAGATATTCAGACAAGTATATGAAGCACATCTTTTTTTCAATTCTGACAGCATTGGCTTTTTGGCATTGCCAAGATGCCGCCCCAAGCCCGAAAAATATCCTAAACTGCTATGTTCGTTTCGATGCGGCTGGCCAAAAAGTGAAGGCCGAAGCCAGCCTTCTCGACGCCGCCAGCAAACAAGCCATTGAACTGCCGGGGGGAATCCGGTTCCAATCTACCGAAATGAAGGTTTTGCCCGTGCGGGGCATCACTTACACGGTTGAATTCCCTGCTGTGTACAAGGCAGAGCAGATTTTTGATTGGAAAAACAAAAAAGGGGAGAGAGGGGAACTCAAAATAGCAGTCCCGGTCATAGACTCTTTTTTCTTTGACAGTAAGGTGCTTTCTATAAAAAACCCGGCAAACCTGCGATGGATTGGCAAGCCGCTAGCCAAAGGGGAGACGCTCGTTTTTATCTGGGAAAATACCGAGGAAGGGAAGACTGTACCCATGGAGGTCAGCACGACCCTGGGCGCACCGCTCATCGAAATACCCGCCGCCAAAGTAGCACAAATAGGCGTTGGAAATTGGTCGCTCTATCTGGTGCGCAAGCGGTTTGCGAAAGCAGAAACCACCGATTTTTTGGTTGAAAGTATGGCAGAGTTTTATACCAGGCCGATTATGGTGAGGGTGGAGGGGTGAAGGGGTTTAGAAGTTGAGGGTTTAGAGTTGAGAAGCGTGAGTGCAAAATCTCAACCCTAAACTCTAAACCCTCAACCCCCTCCCTGCTTTTTCTTTTTCTCGTTAATCGCCTCGGTACTAAACGTGGCTTCCAGTTCCCAATTGGCACGGAGCGCATCAAGTTTTTTGTTGAAAACGCGCTCTGGCTGGCGATGGGTGTTGAAATCACCTGTGTCCCAGCGACCATTTCCGTTCAGGTCTTCGATCAAACGCACCGAGTAAACTGCCACTTGCAAATGCTTGAAAATCAATTTTTTGATCACGGCTTCTGCGGTAAACAGCCGTTCTTCTTCCAGGGTAGTCCCGTTCAGAAGTTGTAGGACATAACTCGTGCCCGGTCGAATTTTCTCCAAGCTCAGCGACAAGGTGCCGAGTTGTTTTTCAGCAAGGACGTTAAAATTGCGAAGCAGCGTGTCAGCGTTGGGCGTTCCCCAAAAATCGGTGAGGGCGCCAGGTAAGAGCATGATTGCGTAGGTTTTGCCCTGTTTCCAATCCAAGGCAACCGAGAGGCGACGCGGGCTGGCAGAATCAGGCATCACGCTGAAAGTTGTCAGGCGATTGGAGTCTACCATGAGCAGCCAGCGCGAAGTATCGAATGCCGAGATGGGGAAGTTAAACTGCAAGGGAGCTGGCTTAGAGGCGACTTGAAAAAGCGTCTTCACCGCTTGGGGTTTGGGCGGCGGGCCGATTGACTTAGCTTTGCCTCCACTGGCGGGCGGCGGTGGTGCCACGTCTCCAAAACCGATGCGATGGTTTTTCAGGAATTCAGAGCGGGAAAGTTTTTTGATCACTATGGTATCAAATCGCGGGATTGGGGCTACGGAGTCCCGGTTTCGCAACGCGAAGTTTGAGAAGAGCAGCGTCCAAGCAGTATCAACATTGGGCAGGTCGTACCAAAGCATCAACGAGTCCGGCGTTCTTTCCGTTAAAGTTATTAATCCTTCCGGCGCAATGGTTTGCGTTTCAACCGTTTGCGGCGGGGTGTTGAACCCTAATTTTACGAGGCCATAGCGGTTGGCGTTTTGTCCCAACAATCGAAATTTCGGTTGGTTTTTGAACAGTTTTAACTGGATCAGCCCGCGCATCAAATCTTCCACCACTAGCGCGGAATCCCGGAAAGCAATACGTTCGTTTTCACCGTCCCACTTAAGGTTTTTTAGATCTCCATCTTCGATCGCCACCACACGAAAAGTACCTGCCCGGAGATTTTTAAATTCATACTGCCCCACTTTGTTGGTTCTTGAAAAATAGTAAGGTTGTTCCTTGCGCACCGCACTGTCGGCAAAGTTTTCGTATAGCATTATGGAGACGTTTTCCACCGGATCGCCCGTAAACGCATCTACCAAAACACCCGTAAAAGACAGGCTGTCAATAAAATCGCCCGTGGAGAAAACGAAGCGGAGGTCTTTGGCCGGATTGCCTTCGTGCAGGTCTTTGACTGCTGTGCCGAAGTTTACAGTGTAGGTGGTATTGGGGTGCAATACTTCGGTTTTGTCAAAATTGACCACTACGGTTTTGCCCTTCAGCATCACTTCAGGGGGCTTGGCGAGCGGCGGCGATACCACGATCTGCGTGGCTGCATCGGAAAGCACTACCCACTCGTCAAACTTTATTTCGATGCGCTTTTTGTCAAAGCGGGTGGAAAAATTGGGCGTGCTCGCAAGGGTGTCTATGCCCGGGGGCTTGGTGTCTTTGGGGCCACCAGCAGGAGCACCTTGGCGCGCGCAGGAAGCCAAAAGCGCAATAAGTGGTAAGAGGTAAATGATAAGCGCAACGATACGCGATGAACGCCGCAACTTGATTGGATTGAAGTGGTATTGCATGGTGCCGCAAAATTACAACAACGACGGCGGGGAATGCGTCGCGGCTTTATGTTTACGAAACCTCCAAGGTTTCGCAAACATACCCCAACCCATTTACCTTTGTCGTGTGAAAATTATCCTTCTTGGCACCGGCACTTCGCAGGGTGTCCCAGTCATCGGCTGCGATTGCGCGGTGTGCACTTCGACCGACCCTATGGACAATCGCCTTCGCTCGGCTGCGCTCGTGACCGATGGCCATACCAATGTGCTCATTGACGCTGGGCCGGATTTTCGGCAGCAGATGCTCCGCTACGGCGTAAAGCACCTCGACGCTATTTTGCTTACACACGAACACAACGACCATGTGATCGGGCTGGACGATATCCGCCCTTTTAACCACCGCTCTGGCGAGGCAATGGCGGTGTACACCTTGCCCCGAGTGGCGGGCGAAGTACGCCGCCGATTTGAGTATGTTTTTACCGAACACATTCCGGGGCTTCCGCGCATCGAATTGGTGTCTATCAACAAAGACACAAACCTTCAATTTGGGAAGATCGCCCTACATTCAATCGAAGTGATGCACGGGCGTTTGCCCATTTTGGGTTTCCGAATCGGCGATTTGGCTTATTTGACGGACATCAAAACGATTTCGGATACAGAGTTAAAGAAACTGGAAGGGTTGAAATACCTGATTGTCACGGCCTTGCACCACCATAGACACCCCACGCACATGAACCTTGAAGAGAGCCTCGAATTTGTGGAAAAAATTGCACCTGAGCGAGCATGGCTCATGCACATCAGCCATCAGATGGGGCGGGCGGCGGAGGTGAATGCTACGCTGCCGAAAAATGTGAGGCTGGCTTATGATGGACAGGTGGTGGAGTGGTGAAAGGCGTTAAGCCGCTTTTGCCCTAATAGAGATTTCTATATTGAAATCTTTGAGGAGATTAGCAAGTTCCGATGAGAGTTGCTTTTTCATTTTTAACCAGCTTTTCAATGAAAGATCATCTTTGCCACCCTGATCTTCGTGAAGCCGGATAAGATTGTTGATGCGCCCAATGCGCTGAAGAACATCCTGGATGGCTTCAAATGAATAATCAAAATTGTTTTGAGCAGATTCCATTGTTAAAAGTCAAGTTGGATAAAGCCTTTGTTTTTTGTTTTTCCAGTTTTCATATCTCGGCGAGTTGTAGAAAACAGAAAATTCCATTCAGCGTAATCCATTTTATACAAATTATGCGACTGGTGATCTTCAGGGTAAGAAATGACAAAATAGCAATCCAAAGTTTTGGTGTTATAAAGTCTGTGAGATAACTTTTCTTCCATCAAAGGTAGATTTCGGTAATCCAAAAAGGTAACCACATCTATATCATTTGGAAAGGTCTTTTTTGTGGCAAAACTACCGTTGATCCATTGAAAAAAACTACCTAGGCCCAATTCTTTCAACGTGTGCAAAAAGACTAAATACTCCTCGAATAAGTTTTCGCGATGGGAGTTTGTCACAAAAGTTTCCTTGAAATTTTCCAAGTCTGTTTTGATGGGCCCGAAGGGGGATAAAAAACCATTTTCATCAAAAAGAGTCATTTCGAAGAGGGTTGTTTGGCGGCCAAATTTACGGATAATTGTAATTGAACAAAAGAAATTGACTTGCCTAAGTGATTCTTTTGAAAAACACTGTGAATTGGAGTCATCATATCAGTTAAATCTATAACCCAAAACTTATCCCTTCCGCTCGGACAAGTAATATTTTTGACAGGATTTACAGGATAAACAGGATGTAAGAGGGGTTGTCGGCTTTGCCGACAAATGGATGTCACACATCCTGTTTATCCTGTAAATCCTGTTAAAAAAAATATTAACATCGTAAGGAACCAACACCATCTTTGAAATGACCCTCTCCGCACATCTCGTCAACCTCCACCAACGCCGCATCTACCCAGCCGAAGTCACGCTGGAAAATAGACGGATCCATCAAATCCGGGAAATCGCCCATGCACCCGAAAATGCCGGCTACCTCCTCCCCGGCTTTGTAGATGCCCACGTCCACATAGAGAGCAGCATGTTGCCGCCCACGGAATTTGCCCGAATGGCAGTGGTAAACGGCACGGTCGCCACAGTATCTGACCCGCACGAAATCGCCAATGTGCTTGGGAATGAAGGTGTTGCGTTCATGCTTGAGGATGCCGTGCGTTCGCCGCTGAAGTTTTGTTTTGGCGCACCCTCTTGTGTGCCTGCCACTTCTTTTGAAACGGCAGGAGCGATTTTAAACGCTGCCGACGTAGCAAAACTCCTCCAAAACCCTGCTATCGGTTACCTCTCTGAAATGATGAACTTCCCCGGCGTACTCCACGACGACCCGGAAGTGATGGCAAAAATCGCCGCTGCCCATCGCCTTGGAAAACCTGTAGACGGCCACGCGCCCGGCCTGCGCGGGGAGGACGCCCGACGATATTTCGCAGCTGGAATTACCACTGATCATGAGTGTTTTACCTACGAGGAAGGGTTGGAAAAGGCCCAACTTGGTGTAAAAATCCTCATTCGAGAAGGGAGCGCGGCGCGGAATTTTGAAGCACTTTGGCCTTTGTTGAAAGAATTCCCCAAACAGGTCATGTTTTGCTCTGACGACAAGCATCCCGACGACTTGGTGCAAGGCCATATCAACCAACTCGTTTCACGCGCTTTAGCGCACGGTTGCGATTTGTTCGACACGCTTCGGGCGGCTTGCGTTCATCCGGTGGAGCACTACCATTTACCCGTTGGCCTGTTGCGCGAAGGCGACCCGGCTGATTTTGTCAGGGTGGCCGACTTGCGTGATTTCAAGGTTTTGGAGACCTGGATTGATGGAGTGAAAGTGGCTGAGAATGGCGTGACATTGCTTTCGCGTTTGTCGGTGGATGCACCCAATAAGTTTTTGGCAAAGCCCCGAAAACCTGTTGATTTTCAATTGAAAACGCAACTTCCCGAAAGTTTGGAACTTTCGGGAAGTTCTGCGCCCTCTGTCAACTGTCGCATCATCAAAGTTTTCGATGGCGAAATTGTAACAGGCGCAGATGAGGCCTTGATCCAAATAATAGACGGGCAACTCCTTCCTGACCTATCGCAAGACTTGCTTTACATCGCAGTGCTGAACCGGTACGCGCCCGATGCCAAGCCTGCTTTGGGGTTTGTCCGCGGTTTTGGTTTGAAGTGTGGCGCATTGGCCAGCAGTGTGGCGCACGATTCGCACAACATTGTGGCTGTGGGTACTTCGGAAGAGGCGATGGCAGCAGCGGTGAACGCTGTCATCGCGGCCCAAGGCGGCATTGCTGCAACCAATGGCTCAGGCGATGTGCGTACGCTTCCGCTCCCCATCGCCGGACTGATGAGCCAAAGCGATGGCTGGCAATTGGCCGAAGACTATTCCCAACTGGATGG
>JACMMM010000719.1 GCA_014379065.1 Saprospiraceae bacterium | reverse complement strand
TATTTACACCGAAAGCCTCGGTGATCCTGAATGCCATTTCCAACGACGGAGTGTACTTGCCGGATTCTATCGCCATGATGGTTTGGCGTGAGATACCGGCTTTTTCGGCCAGCTCCAGTTGAGTCATCTCGTTGGCAAAGAAGCGCAACTTGCGCAGATTGTTGGTAACTTCGATTGACTTAGCCATTGCGCACCCCTTTTTTGTAAAAATACAGGTGACCAATACCCTCCAAGACCGCCCCGAGCAAGAAAGAAACAAACACTATGTTGAGCATCAAGGGGGGCGCTGCATCGAGAGCAAGCGCAAACAGGGCGGCAACAAAACCAAAGCCTGCAAAGACAAAGGCAATTCTTGAGGATTTGAGGCCAATCAGTTTGTCCATTTCATCCTCAACCATGGAAGCTTTAATCGCCTTGTCCAATGCTTCACCCTTGGTCTTGCCCATTTCGGCGGCGATTGCAGCGGAGTAGGCAAAATGAAAAACAATTTGAGCTGCGATGCTTGCCACCGCTCCAACACCCACAAACTGAAGCATGGTCTGTGCCCAGAATTGCAAGTCTTTGTCCACAAACGCGCCGGACGCAAGGCCGCTAGCCAAAAATGTACAGTAGGCAAGTATGAACAAACTGCCCGACACCAAACTGACGATAACCCTCTTTTTTTGATACGACATGATCGATACCCCCGAAACGGATTTTGTCCGCTTTCATATACATATAGTAATCTGTGAAATACTTAGTGTCAACTGTAACATACACTAAGTATTTTACAGTTGACAAAGTCAAAAGTTACCGATGCGAAAGTTTGGAGCAGCTGACTTGACCAATGTTGAATCCGACGGCACCTTTAAGGCTTGTGTTCAAACTAAGCTTACTGATTCTGGCAGTGGGATTTGTTGCAGTCACCAGCTGGGTGATAGCAGTTCCCCATGGTTCCTTTGATCTCGCAATTTCCCTCGCGGTGCAGTCGATTGACCTAGGTTTCTTGCCCGCACTGATGACACTTGTCAGCTGGCCTGGCTTCTTTCCTCAAAGTTTAATTATCTCTGTGTGCATAATTGTGGCTTTTTTTGTGGCAGGGTATCGCCGCGAATCGGTTTTCTTGTTGCTCAATGGTGTCGCAATTCAGGCTTTGACTATCGCCATTAAGGCGTTGATTCACCGCCCCCGGCCAAGCCCAGATATGGTCGCAGTTGTCACATTGCTGAGCGACTACAGCTTTCCCAGCGGGCATGTTTTGCTCTATTGCGGTTTTTTTGGTTTCGTGTGTTTCCTGGTTTGGTCTGTTCGTAAGCCTTCTGTCATTCGTTCACTTGCCTTGGGCTTCTTGGTCATCGAAATCGGCTTAGTTGGGATTTCTCGCGTGTATCTTGGTGCACATTGGGCCAGTGACGTGATTGGGGGATATTTGCTCGGGGCCATCTGTTTGATAGTTTCGATCCATTTCTATCGTTCGAGTAAGGCGCTTTTCGGGTCGGGCCGCTTAGCGTAGAATGCTAAAATCGGAGGCGCGACCATGCCTGTTGACCTTGCCACGAATCTTGCCAAAACCCGGCAGCTCATAGCCAGCAGTTCGAACATAGTAGTGCTCACCGGTGCCGGAGTCTCTACGTTTTCGGGTATTCCTGATTTTCGGAGCCCGGGCAGCGGCCTGTACGATAATCTTCAGCGTTACAAATTGCCGTATCCCGAAGCCATTTTTGAGCTTGACTACTTTCTTGAACATCCAGAACCATTTTTCGACCTCGCAGCCGAACTAGTTAGCGACAAGTACCAACCAAGCGCTGGTCATTTTTTTGTTCGTCATTTGGAACTGAGCAATAAACTGAAGCGGCTGTACACGCAAAATATCGATGGTTTGGACCTCAAGGCGGGTACGGAGGCAGTTATAGAATGCCATGGCTCGTTCTCCAGCGCCCATTGTGTACGGTGTGACAGGCAGTACCTCGGGTCAGAAATCAAAAAGTCAATTATCGAAAAAAAGATTCCACGGTGTAACTGTGGAGGACTCATAAAACCAGATATTGTGTTTTTTGGCGAAGGATTGCCGAACCAATTCCACACTAACTATGCAGCCGATCTGGAAGCCTGCGACCTGCTGCTTGCAATGGGTAGCTCACTCGTCGTTCAGCCGGTAGGGAGCCTTCCGACTATGGTACGAAAAGGAATTCCTCGCATACTTATCAACCGTGAAAGGACGAGTGCACATTTTGACATAGAACTATTGGGAGAAATTGGCGAAATCTGTGCTGCCTTGAATGAAAAACCATTATAGCGGCCGCACACACAAGTAGAGATTAGGCGAGCAGGTTGACCTTGTTTCCAAGTGCGGGGTCCTGAATCACCTGCATGGGGGCTACGTTCGAAATCAAGTTTTGGTTTCCCGCAGCCTGGGTTTGGGCAACCTGTAGACTCTTGGCCAGAACCGCCGTGCTGAGGTCTGACATCAGTTTCGATTGGGCCATGTTCATTGAAAGATGCTGAATATCCATATCTCTATTATAGCCCGTTATTTACATTATGCAAGCGAAAACCCCACGCCCTTAGAAACCAACTTGAAAAATGAATTGGGTGACTAGGACCCCAATCAGGCCCCAGGATACGCCAAGTAATGCGCCACCAAGCACATCACGCGGATAGTGCATGCCTACATACATGCGGGTAATTGCCACCAGAAATGCGGTCGCGAAAAAAGCGATTGCGGCTGCAATGTGCAAGTCAAAATTGACCGTCATGAACGTTGCCATAAAAAAGGCTTGGCTTGTGTGTCCACTGGGGAAGGAGCGACCGCTATCTTGGGAGCCCACAACCCGGACGCTATTGAGCACAACGTAGGGGCGGCTTCGTTGGAACAAAAACTTCAAAAATTCTACCAACAATAATAGCGATACCGAACCTAACAGGAAGGTATACATGTGCTTCTGATCGCCTGCGATTCCGAGGATCGCAGCAAACAAGAACGCGAATATGCCGCTCCCAATCTGGGTTATTGTCAACATGATACCGTCCCAAAAAGCCGACCGTTTGCCACGCAAGTTCAGAAACAGCAAAATGCGGACGTCAATGCGTTGGCCTGGCGTCCAAATAAGGGACAAGGACACAAGGCAAAGAACGAGCAGAAATGAAATCAATACTACGTGGGATCCAAGCGTCGTCCAGAACTCGTTCCTGATGGCAAGTGGCGCCAACACTAAGAGCACGAGTAGAACGGCGACACTGCCAAGAATTCTAAAAATGTTGGGTATGCCCGATGTAAAAGAGACAATCTTGCCCCACAAGCCCTTGAAACCAGGTTTTGCAAG